>DATABQ010000265.1:0-1711 GCA_036259495.1 Longimicrobiales bacterium
CTTCTACGACCGCCTGAAGGGTTCCACGCGCGGTTACGCGTCGCTCGACTGGGAGTTCGTCGGCTACCGCGAGAACGATCTGGTGAAGCTGGACATGATGATCAACGGCGATCCGATCGATGCGTTCAGCGTGATCATCCATACGGACAAGGCGTACGTCTGGGGCCGCAAGGTTGCAGAGAAGCTGCGCGAGCTGATCCCGCGACAGCAGTTCGAGGTCGCAATCCAGGCGTCCATCGGCAGCCGCATCATTGCCCGTGAGACGATCAAGGCCATCCGGAAGAACGTCACCGCGAAGTGCTACGGCGGCGACATTACGCGTAAGCGCAAGCTCCTCGAGAAGCAGAAGGAAGGGAAGAAGCGGATGAAGCAGGTCGGCAGCGTCGAGATTCCGCAGGAGGCCTTCCTGGCCGTGCTGCAGGTCGGGGAATGAGGCTGCCGATCATCGCGGGACCGCTGCGCGGCCGGTGGTGGCTGCCGCAGAGCCGCGGCAAGATCCTGCGCATTCTCGGCGGCTCCTACGAGCCGGAGCAGACGCAGCTCTTCCAGCAGCAGATACCCGCCGGCGCAACCGTGTTCGATGTCGGTGCCCACGTCGGCTATTACACGCTGCTGTCCGCCGTGCTCACCGGCCCGCGAGGACGTGTGTTCGCATTCGAGCCGAACCCGGTGAACCACACTTTCCTGCAACGTCACGTGACGCTCAACCGCCTGGCCAACGTCACGGTCGAGAATGCGGCCGTGTCCGATCGGAACGGCACGGCAGCATTCGCGTTCGGCACGGGCAGTGGCACGGGCCGCCTCGATGCCGGCGGAAAACTCGAGGTGCGCACGCTCCGGCTGGACGACTTCTGCCGCGCGCAGGATGTGCGGCCGGGGTTCATCAAGATCGACGTGGAGGGTGCCGAGCTGCACGTGCTGCGCGGCGCGGCTGAGAACATCGAGGCGCACCATCCCGTGATCTTCCTGTCGACGCACGGCCCGCAGGTCCACAGCGAATGCCTCGCCTGGCTCCGGGAACGGAACTATGCGCTGCATCCGATTGCCGGGGCGGACCTGCAGACCGCCAGCGAAGTGCTTTGCACGTAGGCTGAAGCGTGCACTTCTCGGTCATCCTCTCGACCTACAACAAGCCGCATTTCCTGGAGCGGGTGCTCTGGGGCTACGCTGTGCAGAGTCGTCGCGATTTCCAGGTCGTGATAGCCGATGATGGGTCTGGGACTGAGACGGCGTCCCTGATCGAGCGGATACGTGCCGAGACGGGACTCGACCTGCTTCACGTGTGGCATGAGGACCGGGGTTTTCGTAAGACGCAGATCCTGAATCGCGCCATAGTGGCTTCAGATGGTGACCACCTCCTGTTCTCTGACGGGGACTGCATTCCGCGCCGCGACCTGCTGGACGTCCACTATCGCCTGACGCAGCCCGGCCGCTACCTCGCCGGCGGTTATCTCAAGCTGCCGGAGATCGTGTCTGACGCGATCACCGTGGATGATGTCGTGTCCGGTCGCTTCGCGGACCTCGGCTGGCTGCGGGCGCAGGGCTGGCGTCCCGGCCGGCGCGCGCTGCGTCTGAGCGGTTCCGAACGGCTCGGTGCACTGTTCGACAGGGTGACGCCGACGGCCGCTCATTTTCATGGCAACAACGCGTCGGCCGCGCGCGAAGCGCTGCTCGAGGTGAACGGTTTCGAGGGGGAGATGGGGTACGGGGG
>DATABQ010000266.1:0-5380 GCA_036259495.1 Longimicrobiales bacterium
GGGCCCGGCACGGCCGGGCCCGTCTGCTCCGCGCAATCAGAATGGACAGTCAAGCGAAGTGAATGAGCTCGAGCACGAGTGACAAAGCGGTTCGCGCGGTCGTATGTGTTGTCCTGCTCCTGGCAGCAACGGCAGCGGGCGTGGCCGATCGCAGGCGGGTCACCGCATCGGCCCCGTACAGCGGCACGCTGGGATCGCCGCCGCCGCCGGAGCTGCTGGCGCAGCTGCGCCGGTCGGTGCATCCTGCGGCGGATCCGATGCTCGGGCGACGCTGGTCGGCATCGCGCAACCTCATCGTGCCGGTGTCGGGCGTGACTCGCGATGATCTCGTGGATACGTTCGAACAGGTACGCGGCCCGGATCGCAGGCATGAGGCGATCGACATCCCTGCGCCGCGCGGTGCTCCGGTGCTCGCCGTCACGGATGGCGAGGTCCTCCGGCTGACGCGGCACGACAGCGGCGGGATCTCGCTCTACCTGCTCGCGCCGGACGGCCGAACGATGTTCTACTACGCGCATCTGCTGGATTACGTCGACGGCATGCGCGCGGGGATGCCGGTTCGGCAGGGTGATGTCATCGCGTACGTGGGCGATACGGGCAACGCCGGACCCGGTAACTATCACCTTCACTTCGAGGTGATGACTGCGCCGGACGCGCGGCAGTATCATGCGGCGCGGCCGCGGAATCCGTATCCGCTCCTGTTACGTTCACGTGGCTGAGTACGAGCAGTATCCCCTCCCTCCACCCGCGCACGGCACGGACGGCGAGCCGGCCGTCCACATCGCTCCACCCGTTCCCGGCCGGTCGGAGATACTGGCGCTGCGCGCGCTCCAGATCGGTGCACTCGCGGCAGTCCTCGTGTCCGTGCCCTGGAAGGAATTCGAGCTGGACCGGTTCTACGTGCCGAAGGAGCTGGTCCTCCATCTGACGGCTGTGACGGCCGGCCTCTTCGGGCTGCGCGCCGTACGCAGCATGCGATTCACGGCGATCGACGTGCTGCTCATGGCATTCGTCGCCGCCGGAGCGGTCTCCTCGCTGTTCGCGACGAACGGCTGGATTGCGATGCGTTCGCTCACTGCGAGTGCGTCCGGCGTCGCGATCTTCCTGACTGCGCGCGCGCTGCGGCGCGAGGGGCTCGCACCGGCGCTCCTCATCTGGATCGCACTTGCCGTGGTAGCCGGCGCGATCACATCGCTGCTCCAGACCTATGGCATTGAGACGGAGTTCTTCTCGCTCAACCGCGCGCCCGGCGGGTCACTCGGCAATCGCAACTCGATCGCGCACATGGCCGCGTTCGGCCTCCCGGTGATTCTTCTGGTCGCGCTGCGCGCAGCGCACTGGTGGGGGTGGCTCATCGCAGGCATTGGAGCGACCCTCGTCGCAGCCGCGCTGGTGCTCACGCGATCGCGAGCCGGATTCCTAGCCTGCGGTGCCGTTCTCTTCGTGCTGGTTGTCGCACTGATCGTGTCGCCTGCATTGCGCCGGCACGGACGCACCTGGGTGCGGCTCACGGTAATGATCGTCCTCGCCGGCGCGGGCATCGTAGCGGCGACGTTCGTGCCGAACTCCCTGAACTGGCGGAGCGACAATCCCTACCTGGACTCGCTGACGGGTGTCGCGAACTACAGCGAGGGCAGCGGCCGCGGCCGCCTCGTGCAGTACCGGCAGTCGCTGAGCATGGCCGCAGCCAACCCGGTGCTCGGCGTCGGGCCTGGCAACTGGGCGGTGGAGTATCCCGACTATGCCGCCGATGGCGACCCATCGCTATCCGGCAGCTCGCCCGGAATGACGTCGAACCCGTGGCCGAGCAGTGACTGGATTGCATTTATCTCGGAGCGCGGTTTTGCAGCGGCAATCGTGCTCGCGCTCGCGTTCGGCGCGGTCGCGTTCCGTTCGCTGCGTCAGCTCATGCGCGATCCCGATCCCGAAGATGCACTCGGCGCCATGGCACTGCTCGCGGTACTCGCAGCCGTCGTCGTTGCGGGAATGTTCGATGCCGTGCTGCTCCTCGCCCACCCGACTCTGCTCGTGTTTGCGACGGTCGGCGCGCTTCTGCCGCTCGCTTCGCTCGCGACGACCGAGTCCCGTCGTACCCTGGCCGGCACGGCGGCAATGGCCGTGCTCCTGTTCATGGCTGCGATCGGTGCACTGCGCAGCGCCGCGCAGCTTACCGGGATGGGCGTTTACTCGAATACCAGCAGCACGACATGGCTGTCCCGCGCATCGTTCATCGATCCGGGCGGATACGATCTTCACATCCGGCTAGCACGGGGTGGCAGCGGGATGAGCCGGGAAGCACGCTGCGAACATGCGTTAGCCGCGCGCGATCTGTATCCCAACGCGCGCGAGGCCCGCAATCTGAGCGACGGGTGCGACTGACGCCGCATGTCAGAAGGCGCGCTTGCGCTCGCCATTCACTTCCGGTCTGTTCGTACTCAATGTAATCACGATGATACTGGAGCGTTCGGTGACGATGAAGTGGGTCCGGCCCGGTGCTGCCTGCCTGTTCCTTGCTGTCGTGGCCACCTGTCCGGCCGCAGCACAGGAAGTCGATTGGGTGGCGAACGGCGGTGATGTGCTCGGTCGGCGCTGGTCGCCCGCGCACCTGATCACGCGCGAGAACGTGTCGCAGCTCGAGGTGGCCTGGACGTATCGCACGGGCGAGATGGGCCCGCAGTTCGAGACGTCGAAAGAGCCGTCGTTCGAGGCGACGCCGATCGTCAGTGACGGCACGATGTTCGTCGGCACTCCGCTCGGCCGGGTGATCGCTCTCGATGCCGCCACGGGTGAGGAGCTGTGGGTGTTCGATCCCGGCATCCATCGCGACATCCGGTACGGCGATTTTGCGACACGGGGTGTGTCGCTGTGGATCGATGACGACGCAGCTCCCGATGCAGTGTGCAGGCGCACGATTTTCGTGGCGACGGCGCAGTCGCAGCTGATCGCGCTCGATGCGCGGAACGGGCGGCCCTGCGCCGGGTTCGGGCGCGATGGCATGGTCGATCTGACGGAGGGTCTGCGCATCGCGCCGTTCGAGCCGGCAGCGTACACGATCACCTCGCCGCCGCTCGTGGTAAACGGGCTGGTGATCACCGGGTCGTCGATCGGCGACAATACACGGCCGGATCTGCCGAGCGGGGAAGTGCGCGCGTTCGATGCGCGGTCCGGTGAGCTCGTATGGAGCTGGGATCCCATCCCGCAGGAACCGTCCGATCCCGCATACGACGAGTGGGGCGGCGCACTCGCTCACGGTACGGGCGGCGCGAACGCGTGGTCGGTGCTCGCCGCGGATCCCGAGCGCGACCTCGTCTTCATCCCGACCGGCAGCGCGGCGCCGGACTACTACGGCGTGCTTCGCCTCGGCGACAATCGGTACGCCAACTCGATCGTCGCGTTACGTGCATCCACGGGCGAGCTGGTGTGGTCGTTCCAGAACGTGCACCATGATCTCTGGGATTACGACAACGCCGCACCGCCCGCGCTCGTCACGATCATGCGCGAAGGGGAGGCGGTGCCGGCAGTGCTGCAGGCGACGAAGACGGGAATGCTGTTCGTGCTGCATCGGGAGACGGGCGAGCCGCTGTTCCCCGTCGAGGAGCGGCCAGTGCCGCAGAGCCGGATCCCCGGTGAGGTGACATCGCCGACGCAGCCGTTCACGAGTGCCATTGCACCGCTGAGCCCGCACCGGTTCACGGTGGAGAATGTCTGGGGCACGAGTGACGAGGATCGCGCTGCGTGCCGCGACATGATCGCACCGCTCCGTAACGAAGGCATTTTCACGCCGCCGGACACACAGGGGACTCTGGTCATGCCGTCGAACATTGGCGGCGCGCACTGGGGTGGACTGGCGTGGGACCCTGCGCGCCGCATCGCAGTCATCCCGGTCAACCGCGTTGCGGCCGAGGTGCAGCTGATTCCGCGCGAATCCGTCGATCTCGACGTCGCGCGTGCGCAAAGCGAGCGCCTGGGTCTCGGCTACGAATACAACGTGATGCGCGGCACGCCCTACATCATGCGTCGCCGGATCCTCGTGTCGCCGTCCGGACTGCCATGCACGCCGCCGCCGTTCGGTACGCTCGTCGCCATCAGCCTGGACACAGGCGAACGGGTGTGGGAGGCACCACTCGGATCCGTCGAGCGGATGGTGCCGCCGGGAACCGCGCTGCCGCCCGGATGGGGATCGGTCAACCTCGGCGGTCCCATTGCTACCGCTGGCGGAGTGGTGTTCATCGGCGCCGCACTCGACCGCTTCATCAGGGCCTACGACATCGAAACCGGACGGGAACTGTGGCAGGGTCCGCTGCCCCAGAGCGGCAAGGCGACGCCGATGACGTATCAGCTCGCGTCCGGAGAGCAGTTCGTCGCAATCACCGTAGGCGGCGGGGGTATCTTCGGTGCGGGCGATTACGTGATCGCGTTTCGCCTGCCGCGTGAGGACTGACCGCAGTTCGTCCCGGATACCCGCCGTTCCGTCCCTGCGCATGCAACGGTCTCCGCGATCGCCGGGTCCAACCCGGCATTGCACCACCTGCAACCGGGCGGATGACACATGCTTGCTGCCGTGGCGATTCTCGCGCTCCTTTCGCAGACATCTGCGTACCAGGCGGCTCCGCCGCCGGACAGTTCGTCGAGCACGGCCGTCGCGCATCGCGCCGACGTTGAGCCGGTGATCGATGGCCGGAACGACGATGCAGTCTGGCGGGATGCGCCGCGCACTTCTGGATTCCGGCAGTGGGATCCGTTGGGCGATTCGGATCCGTCGTACCGCACGGAGTTCCAGGTCGCCTACGATGAGCGCAACCTGTATGTCTACGTGCGCGCACATGACGCTCATCCTGACAGCATCATGCGCGCGCTCTCGCGGCGGGATGTGCGTGGGCCGTCCGATCAGATCGTCGTGTTCATCGATTCCTACAACGACCGGCGCACCGGGTTCGAATTCGCGATCAACCCGGACGGTGTGAAGCGCGACTACGCTATCTACAACGATGGCGATGAGGATCCGTCATGGAACGGCGTGTGGTACGTCGCGACGGTCGTGGACTCGCTCGGATGGGCGGCCGAGTACAGGATCCCGCTGTCGCAGCTCCGCTATCCTGATGCCGTCGAGCACACGTTCGGGTTCGGCGTGTTCCGTGACATAGAGCGCTACAAGGAGCGCATCGCGTGGCCGCTGTTCAGCCGTGACGTGAACGGACTCTCCTCGCAAATGGGCACGCTCGCCGGGATCCGCGGAATCAGCAGCTCACGATCGATCGAGGTGACGCCATACACCGTCGCCCGGAGTGAAACGCGGCCGGCGGGCGCGGCGGGATTCGAGCAGGCGCAGAAGCTTACTGCCGGCGGGGACGTGAAGTTCAGGATCACACCGAACGTGACG
>DATABQ010000267.1:0-5269 GCA_036259495.1 Longimicrobiales bacterium
GGTACGCGTCCCAGTCGACACGCGCACGCAACCGCTGCGCACGCTCCGGCAGCTCGAAGGGCTCGGCCGGCCGTGAAGGCGGCGCGGCCGTGACGAGAGTCAGCTCCACTCTGCGCTCGGCGAGGCCCGCATCCAGCGGGCGCGCCCGGACCGCCCCGACTTCCCGCTCCACACTCTCCTCCACGCTCAGACGGGCCGCAGCGCTCGCGTGTCGATATCGATTTCCAGCGCCTGACCGATGGCCTTCAGGCCGATCAGCACTCGCCTGCGATTTCGCTGCTCCACGACGACCCCGCGAATGCCCTGGAACGGTCCATCCATCACTTCCACCCATTCACCCTCTGCGAGATACGGCCTGTGCTCCACTTCCACATCTCCGCCCGCGAGGGCATGCGCGAAGCGTCGTACGTTCTCCACCTCATCATCGGCGATCGGCGTCGGCCGACCCTCCGTCTTCACCAGACCTGCGACCCCCGGCGTGGCTACCACCCGCTGAGCGTCCGTCAGCGCGAAGCGGCTGAACACGTAGGACGGGAAGAGCGGCCATTCCACGATCTTCTTACGGTCCTTCCACTGGCTTACCCGCGGCACCAGCGGCAGAAACGTGTCGAACCCCCGCTCCTGGAGCAGGCGATCGACCTGCTTCTCATGCCGCGCGCGTGTATAGCATGCGTACCAGCGGAGCCCATTACGCGCGGGATTACCGCTGCCCGCACCGTCCGCTCGCAAAGTCTCTGCCATCCTAGCCGGTCCGGCAATACGCGACCGCCCACACGTGCCCACGGGCGCTCGACTGCGCCCGTGGGTGCTCACCCGGGCGCGCGCGTGCAACCTGCGGATCCCGCTGCGCAATGTACTCCATACTGCGGTTTCGGTCAAAGCCGGGCGGCGCCGCGTGAGATGTCCGCAAACAGTTCTGCTTCAAGGAGATGTCATACGGAAAGCGCCTCTGGCTTTCATGCGGGCGCCCCTGCCGTGCACCTGCCGGGCCAGACCGGCAAACCGCAGATTCCGGCTCTCATGATGCGCCGGACCATTCGAATGGCCCGCCCCGCGCAACACCGCTCAGGCCGATGACATTTTCCGACTGGAGACCCCGCATGGCATTGCGGGTGTCGACGACCGGTGCCACCAGCCCGATGAGCCGGGAATAATCGATGCTTGAATGGTCGGTCGTGATCACGATACAGTGCGCTGCCGACAGCTCCGCCTGGGTGAGCTCGACGCCCTCCCTCACGATATCGTCTTCTTTTACGCTGCGCACGTGCGGGTCATGGAATACGACAACGGCGCCCTTCTCCTCCAGCAGGCGGATGATGTCGAGCGCCGGGCTCTCGCGCACATCGTCGATATCTCGCTTGTAGGCGACGCCGAGCACGAGGATGCGGCTGCCACGAAGCGGGCGGCCAACGTCGTTCAGGGCATCGCTCACCTTTGCCGTGACAAAGCGCGGCATCTCGCTGTTTACCTCGCCCGCGAGCTCGATCATGCGTGTGCGATAGCTGAGCGTCTTCATCTTCCAGGCCAGATAGTGCGGGTCCAGCGGGATGCAGTGACCGCCGATCCCCGGGCCGGGCACGAACTTCATGAAGCCGAACGGCTTGGTGGAAGCGGCCTCGATCACTTCGAAAACATCGACGTCCAGGCGATCGCATACCTGTGCCATCTCGTTCACGAGGGCGATGTTCACCGCGCGGAACGTGTTTTCGAGCAGTTTCGTCAGCTCCGCGGTGTCCGTCGAGGAGACCGGTACCACGGTCTGCATGACGCGGCGGTAGAGCGCCATCCCGTGCTGCAGACATTCGTGCGTGATGCCGCCGATGACCTTGGGCGTGTTGCGGATCAGCCAGCGCTCGTTACCGGGGTCGACGCGCTCGGGGCTGA
Organism: Longimicrobiales bacterium; assembly: GCA_036259495.1. Taxonomy (GTDB): domain Bacteria; phylum Gemmatimonadota; class Gemmatimonadetes; order Longimicrobiales; family RSA9; genus SH-MAG3. Next base: position 1,885 of record DATABQ010000267.1, read on the forward strand.
AGCAGAGATAGAAGTCGCTGCCGACTTCCAGCCCACCGGCCGCCAGGACTGGAAGCATCAGATCGCGCGTGGTGCCGGGATAGGTGGTGGATTCGAGGATGATGAGCTGGTCGGGCCGCAGTGTGGCCGCGACCGCCTCCGCCGCCGCGACCACGTAGCTGACGTCAGGATCGCGGGTCTTCCCGAGCGGTGTGGGAACGCAGATGATGAGCACATCGCATTCGCCCAGCCGGCGCGGATCGCGCGTCGCCTCGAGCCGGCCCGCATCGACATGCTGGCGCAGCGATTCGGACGTTACGTCCCGGATGTGCGAGATGCCGGAGTTGAGCTGCTCGATCACCTGCTCGGACACGTCATAGCCGAGTACGGTGAATCCCGAACGGGCAATCTCGAGAGCGAGCGGCAGGCCGACGTATCCCATGCCGATCACACCGCACCGGGCCGACCCGTCTTCGATCCGACTGAGCAGCCGAGCCGTCATGCCGCCATCGCTCTCACGTTCACAGTTGCGCTGAGCCGCGGTCGTGGTGTCGCGCCAGAGCGCCGACGAGAGCGGATATCATAGGCTGTTCCGCTTCCACGTGCACGGGAAGCCCCTGGCCGCGTGCCGCACTGGCAGTTACCGGCCCGATCACCCCGATCACGCAGCGAATCGGGCGGTGGCAGGCATCGGCGAAACAGTCGACCGCGGATGGGGCCGTGAACGTGATCACGTCCACGCCGCCATCTGCCGCAATACCGGCGAGGCGAGCACCCGCGACTGGATCCGCGACCGTGCGGTAGGCGACAGGGTCCTCCACGCGCGCCCCGGCGCGGTCGAGCGCACGCCGGAGCTCCGGCCGCGGCTCCTCCGCTCGGGGCCAGAGGACGGTGGCGTCCTGAAGCGGAGCGATGTCGAGCATAGCCGGCACGATGTCGCTGGCGCTCTTTCGGCGAGGCACGATATCCGGATCGGCGCCCGTCAGTCCGCGTACGGCCGCAGCGGTCGCGGGGCCGACAGCGGCGATGCGAGGGCGAGCACCCTGCCAGCCTCGCACATCCGCGACAGCACGCACCGCGCGCACGGATGTGAAGACGATCCAGTCGATGCGGTCGATGTCCATGACTGCACGGCGCAGGGACGCATCATTCTCCGGCGGAAGCACACGCGTCAACGGCACCGTGACCGGAACGGCGCCTGCGCTGCGGAGCAGCTCCTCGAGTGCCGCGGCGCTGTCGAGGGGCCGGGTCACGGCGACCCGCACGCCCGTGAGCGGCCGCGCGCCCGCCGTCAACTGTAGACGCGCAACGACGCGATTGCACGGATCGTCACTGGCATGGCGGCCGGCGCGGCGGGGGATCCCAGGCTTCGCACCGCTATGCCTCGGTGGTGATCTCGGCCACTCCGCCCAGTGGCGGCTGCGGCACATCCGTGCGTGGCGGGAAAAGGATCTTGAGCAGCGGCGGCGCGATGAACGTGGTCACCATGACCATCAAAGTGACCGCGCTGAACAGGCCCGTCGAAAGCACGCCAGTCGTCAGTCCCATCTGAGCGAAGATCAGCCCCACCTCGCCGCGCGGAATCATGCCGACGCCGATCACCGCCTTGCGTCCCTTGAACCAGAACGGGGCGTAGCCGGCGACGAACTTCCCGACAATGGCTACGGCGATGAGCGAGCCGCCAACCAGCAGGACCTGCGGGTCCGTGAACGTGCGCACGTCCACTGCCGCGCCGACCCACACGAAGAAGATCGGCACGAAGAGCATGCTGAGACGCAGCACGCCGTGTTCGACCACATGCGCATGCGGAGTCGGACCGAGGACGAGCCCGGCGGCGAACGCCCCGATGATGAGCGCGGAGCCAACTTCGTTCGCAAGGAACGCCACGAGGAACGCGAACGCGAGCGCCATCGTGCCGAGGGTCTCTTCCTTACCCACCCGCGACAGCCAGTTGAACACCGGCGGCACGATGAACCCGCCGATCACGACGACACCGACCACGAATCCGAACGCGACGAGCGTGATGATGCCGACGCTCCACGCCGAGAGCTCGCCACCCGCGAGCACCTGCGAGACGACGGCGAGGATGATCAGACCGATGATGTCGTCGAGGACCGCCGCGCCGAGCACGATCTGGCTCTCCGGCTCCTGGAGACGCCCGAGGTCCGAGAGGACGCGTGCAGTAATGCCCACCGATGTCGCCGTCAGCGCCGCACCCGCGACCACGGCCGGCAGCATCTCCAGACCTAGCGCGAGCGACACGTAATAGCCGAGCGCAAACGGCACAATGACTCCCGTCGCGGCCACGGCCGCTGCGGCCGGCCCCACCTTCAACAGGCGCGGCAGACTCGTTTCGAGACCGATCTGGAACAGCAGCAGAATGACGCCGATTTCGGCGAGGAGATGGATGATCTCGACATTGGGATCGAGGATCCCGAGCACCGATCCGCCGAGCAGGACTCCCGCGAGCAGCTCGCCGAGCACGGCCGGCTGACCGACCTTCTCGGCCAGCTCGCCCAGCAGCTTCGCAGACACGAGAATCGCAACCAGCAGGAAAAGAAACTCCGGCACCGTCATGTGTGCCGCACCATCAGCGGCCGCCGCGACGAAGAACAAACTGCCCCCTTTTTCCATCGTCAACGTCCGGCCCGAATTCACAGGCCGAAAAAACAAAAAGCCCGGCACCTGCGGTGCCGGGCTCGTCTCCCGCAACGTCAGGAGAACGTAGCGTTGCTACGCCTTGCGAACCTTCCCGGCCGAGAGACAGCGGGTGCACACGCGAACGTGCTTCCGATCGCCCTCGGCAGTCACAATATGAACACGCCGCAGATTCGGCAACCACGTGCGCGGCGTCTTGTTATTGGCGTGACTCACGTTCTTTCCGAACGTCGTGCCCTTCGTGCAAACGTAACAAACCCGAGCCATCGGGTGTTCCTCCTTCCGTGATGCGAGCGGACCGTGCCGCTCAGCTGCCTGCGGGCTCGACCCGCCCTGCTTCTATGTACGTCGAACCGAACTCCGCCAGCGTTCGCTGATCCGAATCCAGCACGCCGGATTCCTGCCAGCCGTCCAGCACCGCGGGCGTCTTGTCCATCATGCGGCCGACGACGCGGACGTTGCCACCCACCTGGGGCAGCGCAGTGCCTGCCGCGACCAGAGCGCTGTCCAGCTTGACGAGATACGGCGAGCCGCCCGGCAGACCGATCCAGAACATCTGCGAACCGAGCACATCCTGCACCGTAACGGAGGTCAGCTCCACATTCTGACCGAGCAGCGCGCGCGCCGTCTCCGCCTGCGTCAGAGCGTCCGGCTCGATGACCGTCGCGGGGGCTGCCGCTGCAACGGTCGTGTCCGAAGCTGTGTCGCCCGGCTCTACGACGGCGACGCTGGCCGGCGGCTCGCGCGT
>DATABQ010000268.1:0-5578 GCA_036259495.1 Longimicrobiales bacterium
GCCGGCATCACTCTGCACCAGCGTCTCCGGCACGTCCACTCCGGCAAGCAGCGCGTCCGTAAGGCGCGGACCTGCTATAAGCACGGGCAGTGCCGGCTGCCATACCGGATCGTCCACGGGTGCATCGACAAAAAAGCGAGCCGCGCCCCTGCTGCGCACGTACAGATCGTATTGTGCCCGGTCGGGCACGAGCACAACGATGCCGGTGACACCTGCGTCGGCGAGGCCCGGGACCAGCTGAATGGCGCTGCCGCCGAGCGGCCCGAGAAACACAGCGACGGTGCCGTCGAGGGATGGCTCGCGCGCAACTCGCGCGGTTGCATGGACAGGTTGCCCGAGAAAACGCGCAGGGCCCGAGAAATCCCTGAACGCTCCGGCGCCTCCGGTATTCACGATGAAGTCCCGGCCGTGATCGAAGACGGCCGAGCCGGAGGATGAGGTCAGCGTGACCTGCGACGATTCATCGATGCGCGCGCGACGCAGCGGAAACGGGAGCATGTAGGACGTATCGGCGCCGAGCGGCTCCAGCGCCAGGCGCAGGAGCTGGCTCCCGATGTACGCAGCCGCCACACGCTCGCCGCGTGTACCCGTGCCGCGACCCGCCAGTGCATCGTCGGCGAGGAACCGCGTGTGTGCACGGATCGCCATCGTGTCGATCCCGAGTGTATCGGCGACGGCGCCTTCCTCCATGGCGCCTGATTCCGTGAGGCCTGGGTCCGTGACGTCTGCATCTGTGACGTCTGCAGCTATGACGCCTGCGTTGCGAGCGCCTGGACCGCTCGCGCTTCCCGCCTGAGGCGCCCCAGCCGTTGGTGCGGGCGTCGGAGCCTCCAGCCGGGCGGGATCGCTCGAGCAGGCGGATACGGTCAGGACCAGGAGTCCGGCGGCCAGCGGAGCCAGCCGGTGCGGCGCTCGGGCGGTGCCGGCGCTGGCGATCGGTTGTCTGAAGCCTCTGCGGCGCATCATCGCATTCCGTAAAAGTGAAGCGGCGCCCGCACTGTGCGGACGCCGTCTCCTAGCCTCGGGTGCGGCCGTGTATCCCGCCCGCCTGCGCGTGTGAGTGCGGCCGTTCAGCCGATCACCCGCTCAGAACCTTGTCCGCGTAGCCATTGTCGGGATTGCCGCCCCTGTCCAGCACCCGGTCGACCGTTCCCGGCCCGCGATTGTACGCGAGCAGGGCGAGGCGAACATCGCCCTTGTACTTCTCGATCATCTGATCGAGGTACTGAAATCCGAGCCGCAGGTTCGTCTGGCGGTCGTACAGATCCTCGGTCGTCGTACCCGGGATCAGCCATGCCGCGGTGCGCGGCATCACCTGTGTCAGACCGCGCGCGCCCACGTGGCTGACCGCGTGCTCATCGAACGTACTCTCCGTCTTCACGAGGCCGAACGCAAGCTTCGGATCGATGTCCTGCTCGCGGGCGATGTCGTAGATGTCCTCCGCCATGTCACGGCTGATATCGTACTTCGCCATCGCAGCCTCGACCTGCTTCGTGCGGGCGGCCTCCTCCTTCGTCTCGGCGATCCGGTTGACGAGGTTCTCTTCCACATCGCCGCCCGCTGCCGAGGCAGTCCGCGGGTCTGCCGCGTCCGTGTCTGGAGCCGGCTCGGAAGGCTTCTTCGTCGTGGCCTGCACCATCGGCAGCGCCATTCCGGCCAGACCGAGACCGATCAGCGGCTGACGGAAGCGACGGAAGAACTCCTGCCCGCGCGATCCGCTCTCGCTCGTCCGTGACGCAGCGCCGACCGCCGAATCCTCTTCGCGGCGACCGTGCGGCCTTTCGTTACCGGTCGTGTCCTGCGGATCGTCCTGGCGTCGGTGGTGTCGTTCGTTCGGTGCGGCCATCAGGGTACTCCTTCCGAGCGCAATTCCTTGTGTCACAATGGTTTGTCTGCGCCCTGAAGGTGCACCATCCGTGCCGCAGCGCGCGTATCCCGCGGATATGCCACCAGGGGCCCCATAATCAATGGGTGGAACAGGTTACAGCGGAGATGAACGGCTTCTCACGGGCGGGTCCCGCCTCCGTAGCGAGCAGCAGTGTGTCGCCTCCGGCGAATGTCACGGCTTCGCCCTGCGGCTCGCCGAGCGAAGTAATGTCGGACTCTGCGCCGACCGTGACGAGCGTGTCATTGTCGAACCGGAAGATGGTCACGCGACTGTACGTGCGGACGGCGATGCGCTCACCGTCGGGCGCGGCGTCCGCACCGGTGACGAGGTCGGGCACCTGGGCCACGCCCTCCTTCAGCTGCTGTATGCGCTCGAGCTGCACGCGCTCGCCGGAGCGGAGCGGCGGCGGATATCGATAGAGGGTGATTCCGTCGCGCCGACCCTTGGTAATGATGTAAATGGCCATGTCGCGTGTTACGAAGAGCGCCTCGGCATCCACAGGTCCATCGGGATAGCTGATCGGATACCGCTCCACGGTTACGGGTCCGGACGCATCGATGGGCGGCTCGGCAATCCGGAGAATGGCGCGATCGTCGCGATTGTGCAGATTGTCGCCGATGTCGCCGATGTAGAGGCAGTCGCCAGCCGGGCAGGGACCGGCGGCGATGTCCTCCCAGTCGAACTGCCTGCCGGCGCGCGGCAGTGGAATCTCCGCGAGCATTCGTCCGCTGCGGTCCAGGGCGTACAGGGTGGCCGCGCCCTCCGAATCGTTGTGCGCCCAGAGGACGGCGGCGTCGCGGCGGGAGAGTGCCATCCCGCTCGCCTCATCGAGGCTGGCAGGGAGGTCGGCGAGGCGCGCAGCGTCCAGGCATTCGGCGCCGTCCGGCATGGCACACGCAGTCGACAGGAGAGCGGTGGTGCACACCGCACGCAGGCAATCATTCAGATTCATCGCCGAAACGTATTCGACGTGGCGAGTTGTGCAAAACGGAGATGCAATGATGGAGAAGATCGGCGTGCTGTTCGTCTGTCTCGGCAACATCTGCCGCTCGCCGCTGGCGGAAGGCGTGTTCCGCGACGTCGTCACGGACGCGGGTCTCGCGGAGCGGTTCGATATCGATTCGGCGGGTACGTCGGACTACCATATCGGCGACTCACCGGACCCGCGCACAATGAGCGAGGCGAAGCGACGCGGGCTCGTGCTCGAGCATGCGGCCCGGCAGCTCGGCACGGAGGACCTCGAGCGGTTCGACTACGTTATCGCGATGGATGCGAGCAATCTCGGCAGGATCAGGCGGCTGGCGGCGTCGGTGCCGCGGCACGCGGAGCTGCATCTGCTGCGCGAATTCGATCCGGAGTCGCGCGACGACCTCGAAGTGCCGGACCCCTACTTCGGCGGCCCCGACGGATTCGCGGATGTGCACGACATGGTCGAGCGCGCATGCCGCGGACTGCTCGACCACATTCGTGATCAGAGCGCACCTTGATGCTGGACGCAGCGCTGCGTTCCGAGGTCGGCGCGAGGCTGGGTGTGCAGGTCAGCGCGGCCGCGCAGCTCGGCGGCGGCTGCATCAGTCCCGCGTACCGGGTCGAGTGCGAAGACAACACCCACATCTTCCTGAAAACCGCACCGGCGGGTGCGCCGGACGGGATGCTGGAGCAGGAATCGATATCGCTCGAGCGCATGACGGCAACGGGAGCAGTGCGCGTTCCGCACGTGCTGACGGCAACACGTTCGTGGCTGGCGCTCGAATGGCTGGAGCCCGACCGTCCCCGCGATGGCGCATGGGCACGTCTGGGTCGCGACCTCGCCAGGATGCACCGTCACAGCGCGTCCACGTATGGATGGGAGTCGCCAAATTTCATCGGCTCGCTGCCGCAGGCGAACGATGCGTCGGACGAGTGGCCGGTGTTCTGGCGCGAGCAGCGACTCATGCCGCAGCTGCGCCTCGCCCGCGATCGAATCGGGGCTGCGGCAACGGAGCGGTTCGATCGACTGATCGATGAGCTGCACGCGCGACTCGCGCGCGCTGCGGAGGACGGCCCGTCACTCCTCCATGGCGATCTGTGGAACGGGAACGTCCACTTCACCGCGGAGCGCGGTGCACTGATCGATCCATCCAGCTACTACGGCCACCGCGAAGTCGATCTCGCGATGGCCGCACTGTTCGGCGGGTTCCCGCCGGCGTTCTTCGATGCGTACTCGGCCGAATGGCCGCTGTCAGCGGGAGCAGCCGCACGCCGGCCGATCTACCAGCTCTACTACCTGCTGGTGCACGTGAATCTGTTCGGCGGCGGGTACGTCGATCAGACCCGCCGTGCACTCGACGCGGCGCTCGCCGCGCCGTTCGCCTGATCAGGTGGCGGGCGGTCCGCCGATCCCGAGCAGCCCCATAACGATGCCGGGCACCGCGAACAGTATCCACACGACCGCGGCGACAGCGGCCGCGCGGCCCATGCTCACCTTGTAGATCACGCTCAGGCCGATCGCCCACAGAGCAGCCTGCCAGATCGCGAAGATGTCGAACCGCTGCAGCACGGCGCTCAGGCTCCGGTTCATGTCAGCACTGCCGATGAAGCGTAGCGGCCCGAATGACATGCTGCGCGCGATGTCGAACGAGGCTTCCCCGCCGATCATCACCAGCACGCTCGCCAGGATCTGTGACAGCAGCAGGACGAACGCGGCGTAGGTCGCAATCAGCATCGTGCGCGAGAAATCGGCGCGGATGTCGATGATCCGTGCGCCGACCCACAGCAGCGCCGCGGCGATCAACGTCATGAACAGGTACATGAGCGGAACACCGATCACGCCGGCATAGGACATGATGTTGATCATGCCCTCGCTCATCTGCGCCTGCTGCTCGGGCGGGATCGAGCCGCGCACGACAATGCGGTTGGCGGGAATCATCACCAGATAGAACACGATGCCGAGTGCGAGCAGCGTGAGCAGCGGCGGCGCCACCTTGTCATGCGCGCGGCGGCGGAACAGCTCGAACGGTGAGAAGAATACATCAATGTAATCTTCCCAGCGCGAAGCCTTCTCCGGCTCCGGCTCCGGCCCGGCCTGCGTCGTCACAGTTTCCTGCTCGTCCATGTCAGCTCCTGGATTTGCCTGGCTCAGCGGGAACTCGCGGCGGCAGTTACGCCGTGCAGCAGCTCTCCGGTACGGCGGATTCCCTCAAGGATCTCCGCTTCGGGTGCAGCGAACGACATCCGGACGTAGCGATCGTCACCGAACGCCGCGCCGGGAACGAGTGCTACGCCGGTCCGCTCCAGCAGATAGTTGCAGAACTCGATCGAACCGGAACGTGCGGACTCATAGTACTCATCGACGCGCACGAAGATGTAGAATGCGCCGTCCGGCTCCGGGAAGTCCGCATTGGGGAGCATCTCGCGGAGTGCATTTGCGGCGTGGTCGCGGCGGCGCCGGAACACGCGCACCATGGCGCGGAGCGCTTCGTGAACGCGCGGCTCGTCCTGATAGGCGGCGAGCGCTGCGGCCTGGGCGGGCGATGAGGGTCCGGACGTCACATGGCTCTGGAGCGAAGTGAGCTGTGCTGCGAGTGCAGGCGACGAGTAGCTGAAGCCGATGCGCCAACCCGTCATCGCGAACGTCTTCGACACACCATCAATGAGCACGACCCGCTCGAGCAGCGATGCGTCAGCGTCGAGCACGCTCGGCGCGCGTTC
>DATABQ010000269.1:0-3634 GCA_036259495.1 Longimicrobiales bacterium
TGACGTCAACAACAATCCCGCCAATCCGATCATCAACACGCGCAGCTACGGCGCGGACCCGGACCTGGTCGCGCGCATGGCCGCCGCGCACGTGCGCGGCATTCAGGACCACGGCATGCTTGCGACCGCGAAGCACTTTCCCGGTCACGGCGACACCGGTACCGACTCGCACGTCGACCTGCCGTTCATTACGGCTGACAAGGCGCGCGCCGACACGGTAGAGCTGCCACCGTACCGCGCTGCGTTCGATGCCGGCGTGGCAGGTGTGATGAGCGCTCACATCGCGTTCCCGGCACTCACGGACGACAGCGTCCCGGCGACACTCAATCCGCAGCTGCTCACGGGACTGCTGCGTGACGAGCTGAAGTTCGACGGTATCGTCTATACAGACGCGCTCGACATGGGGGCGATCGTGGACGGCTGGGGCGCGGGTGCGTCCGGGGTCCTGTCGCTCCAGGCGGGCGCCGATGTGCTGCTCCAGATGCTGCCGGACGACGTCTCGGTTGTCATCGATGCCGTCATGGAAGCGGTTCAGTCTGGAGAGCTGACGGAGTCGCGCATCGACGAGTCCGTGCTTCGCATCCTGCGCGCGAAGCAGGAGCTCGGTCTGCATGAGGACCGGCTCGTCGATGTGATGCGCATACCGGAGATCGTCGGGACATCGGCGCATCTGCGTGCTGCTGCGGAGGCGGCGGAGCGTTCGATCACGGCCGTGCGCAACGAGGACGGTCTGCTCCCGCTGCGCGCACAGCGCGTGCTGAGCATCATCTACACGGACGACTTCGACCCGAGGGCCGGTCGTGCGTTCCAGCGTGAGCTCGAAGCCGGCATCGAAGAGCTGAGCGCGGTATCGATCACCGGCGACATCGATGCGGAGCGCCTGGCAGCGATTGCAGCGCGCGCCGACAGCGCCGACGTCGTGCTCTTCTCGCCATTCATCCGTGTGGTGGCCGGCAAGGCGGGCATCGGGGTGGAGCCGCGCGTCGCTGAGGTGATCGACGCCATCGCCGCCCGGAAGCCGCTCGTTGTCACCGCGTTCGGAAATCCGTACGTGCTGCAGCAGTTCCCGCAGGTCGGCACCTACGTCATCGCGTGGGCACCGTGGGATCCGGCACAGACTGCGGCGGCGCGCGCGCTGCTCGGTCACGCTCCGATCACCGGGCGACTGCCGATCCCGATCCCGCCGTATCATCAGATCGGCGACGGCGTGAACGTCGCACCGGTGCGCGCAGCGAGATGATCGAAGCGCGGCGACTCCGGCGGTACGGCCGCGTGCTCGCTGCTGCGACGGGGCTGGCTCTGCTCGCGGGCGCCTGCGCGAGCACGCCGGCGCCGCCGCCGCCGATCCCGCCGGCCCCGCTCGATCTGCCGGACGAGGTATGGGTCCACAACACGCTGGCCGACATGTCGCTCGAGGAGCGTGTCGGCCAGATGCTGATGCTCCGGGTGCAGGGCGGTTTCGAGAATTACCGTGGACCCGCCATGAAGGAGATCGAGCGGCTGGTGGACGAGGCGCTCGTCGGCGGGTTCGTCGTCGGCATCGGCTCACCGCTCGACATCGCGGTCAAGCTGAATCAGCTCCAGGAGCGATCGCGCCTGCCGCTGGTGTTCGGCGCCGACCTCGAATGGGGCGCGGGCATGCGCCTGTGGCGCCCCACATACCTGCCGTACGGCATGCAGTCCGCCGGTGGCACGGCATTCCCGTTCAACATGGGGATCGGTGCGACGGGCGATCCTCACATGGCGGAGCTGGCCGGCCGCATCACCGCCCGCGAGGCGCGCGCCGTCGGGATTCACTGGGTGTTCGCTCCTGTCGTGGACATCAACACCGATCCCGCGAATCCCATCGTCAACGTCCGGAGCTACGGCAGCGAGCCCATCGCAGTGGGGCGGTTCGCGGCCGCATTCATCCGCGGCGCCGCGGCCGGCGGCGTGCTGACGACGGCCAAGCACTTCCCGGGTCACGGCGACACACACGTCGACTCGCATGTGGAAATGCCGGTCATCGATGCGTCGCTCGACACGATCTCTATGCGCGAGCTGCATCCCTTCCGCGCAGCGATCGCCGCAGGCGTGTCGAGCATCATGCTCGGACACATCGCCGTGCCGGCACTTACGGACGGCGAAGTCGTCCCTGCCACGCTTGCACCGCAGATCGGCAGCGAGCTGCTGCGGGGGCGACTCGGGTTCACCGGGCTCGTCGTTACGGACGCGATGACGATGGGTGCACTGCGCGATATCCCCGGGTATTCGCCCGGCGAGCTCGCCGTCCGTGCAGTGGAAGCCGGTGCGGACGTAGTGCTGTCGCCGCCGGATCCCATCCTGGCGCACCGCGCGCTCGTCTCCGCAGTGCGCTCCGGCCGTATCCACTACACACGCGTCGACAGCTCGGTGGCGAGGATCCTTCGCGCGAAGGCGAAGCTCGGCCTCCACCGCGACCGCATGGTGGCGATCGACTCCGTACCGCACATCATCGGTGCGCCCGAACACCTGACGGTTGCCGCAGACATCGCCGAGCGCTCCCTCACGCTCGTCCGAGATTCGAGCGGCGTGCTGCCGCTCGATCCGCGACGCATTCGCAGCATCGCGGTCGTCGCGTTCTCGGCGCCGGGCGACATACGTGCGGGCGCAACTCTCGCCGCCGAGCTGCGCAACATCTATGGCCGCGATGTCACGTTCCTGCGTGTCGACGAGAATACGTCGCAGGCGGTGCACGACAGTGCGGTTGCGGCTGCCGCGCGAGCGGATGCCGTGATCTTCGCGACGTTCCTCATGCCGATATCAGGACAGGGGCACCTCACCGTACCTCCGGGCGCCGCAGCGCTGGCGGGGCGGCTGAATTCGAGCTCGAGTCGCATGCTGGTCGTCGCGTTCGGCGATCCCTACGGCCCGGCGACGCTGCCGGGCTCCGGCACGTATCTGCTCGCCTGGCAGCCGCGCGGCGATGCCTCGCAGCTCGCCGCGGCGCGCGCGATTGCCGGCCGCATACCGATCAACGGGCAGCTGCCTATTGTGCTTCCCGGCACGAGCGTCAGCAGCGCCATCGAGCGGCCTGCGCTGAACGGCCGTCTCGAGTTCGCGAGCCCGCGTGATGTCGGGATGGATGCGTTCGTGATCGATCGCGTCGACAGCATCATTCAGGACGGCATCGTGGAGGGTGCATCGCCCGGCGCGGCAGTGGCCATCGGACGGTACGGCCGACTGGTCATGCTGCGCGCGTATGGCGACCTGGACCGCCGTCGCGGATTTGCTGCAGTGACGGATTCCTCGATCTATGATCTCGCGTCCGTCACGAAGGTGGTCGCGACGACGACCGCGCTCATGATGCTCATGGATGAGGGACTGCTTTCGCTCGACGATCCGGTCAGTCAGCACATCCCGGAGTGGGGCGGCTCACCCGCGAAGGAGCGGGTGACGTTACGCAATCTGGTGCTCCACAATTCCGGACTCGCAGCGTATGGCCCGCTGTGGAAGGAGCTGCAGGGGCGCGAGCAGTACCGCAGACGCATTGCGCGCATGTCGCTCGAGTACGAGCCCGGCACAAAAACGGTCTACAGCGATTTCGGCATCATTCTGCTCGGCCTGATCATCGAGCAGGTGAGCGGCTATCCGCTCGATGAGCTGCTGCATGAGC
>DATABQ010000270.1:0-4940 GCA_036259495.1 Longimicrobiales bacterium
GCGCGGGGGCGCTACGGGCGCGAAGCCGTCGAGCTCGCGGGTAAGCGTGTTGTGGAAGCGGAGTGCCATTGTCAGGCGATGTTCATTGCGTGCGTTCGACCACGGGGAGCTGGTCGGGCTTCTGCCCGTCGCCCCAGATCATGCTGACGTGCGGATAAGGTATCTCGATACCCTCGATGTCGAAACGCTTCTTTATGCGGCGGCGCAGCTCGCGGGCGACATCCCACTGCTTCAGAGGGAGCGTCTTGGCCATGATCCGGATGATCACTGCGGAGTCAGCGAGACTGTCGACCCCCGGTACCTCGGGCGGTTCGAGCAGCAGAGCTCGCCATTCCGGATCCGAGTAGAACTCGTCCAGGAGATCCCGGAGCACTGCGATGACGCGATCGACATCCTCCTTGTAGGCGACGCCGACATTCAGCACCGCACGGGACCATGCCTTCGTCAGGTTGCTGACGCGGGTGATCTCACCGTTCGGAATGATGTGGACCACGCCCTCGACGTCGCGGAGGATGGTGGTGCGCAGTGTAATGCGCTCGACGCCGCCGGACACATCACCGACGCGAATCACATCGCCGATGCCGAACTGGCCCTCCATCAACATGAACGTTCCCGAGATGACGTCCTTGACCAGCGATTGCGCGCCGAAGGAAAACGCGAGGCCGAGGATACCGAATGATGCGAGGATCGGCGCAATGTTGTCGAGCAGAATGTCGAGGATGGTGAGCGCCACGACGATGATGATGGCGACGAGCGCGACACTGCCGAGAAGACTGGCTATCGTCTGGGCGCGCTGTTCGCGCAGGCGCCGGACGAGCGGATCCTCCTCCTCGATCTCCCGCTTGAGGAGACGTCCGATGAGGACCTTGACGATGCGATAGGCAATCAGCGCGATGGCGATGACAATGGCGATCTTCAGGATCGTCTGCCAATGAAGCGCAACGCGCCAGTCGAAGTCGGGAGCTATCTGTGCAGCGGAATCCGGCACCTGGATCATCGCATCAGGCGAATCTCTGTGATGCGCCAGGCCTCGCCCTCATGGACGAATGCGATGAAGAGAGTGGCGCGCTCCGGTATGGTGGTGCCGCGGGCGCGGGTTGTCCAGGTGATTTCGCCGAACGCGCGGGCGGGCTCTCCACCTACCGTGCGACTCACGCGAGGTGCTGCGGAAACGCTCTCGCGCCCTTCGAAGACGCGCCGCAGCACGGCGCCCGCCTGACGCTCGCCGAGCGGGCCGACGGTGCTGCCATCGACATCGAGAGAGATTCCGGCCTCTGCACCCATTGCCGCGACGGCCTTGGCGTCCGCCTTGTGCCATGCAGCCGCCACGCGTTGGAGCACGGGAGTAAGGTCCTGTGCGGCGGCCGGCGCAACGCCGGCAGCGGTGAACGCGGCGGCCAGCAGAATCGGCAGCAGGGTCCGACGACGACTCACGATACCACTCCAGGTGCCGCGTCGAGATCGGCACGGATGGCACGTACCACCGCGAGCGGGTCAGTGGCCTTGAGTACAGGGCGCCCGATGACGAGGAAATCCGAACCGGCGCGGGCAGCGTCGGCGGGCGTCGCCGTGCGGACCTGATCGCCGAGACCATCTCCGGCGGGCCGGATGCCGGGCGTGACGACGATGAGGCCGGCGCCATGGCGGCGCTTGAGTGATTCGACTTCGAGCGGCGAAGCGACGACACCGTGGAGGCCGGCGTCGACCGCGAGGCTCGTGAGGCGCGCAACCTCATCGCGGACGGAGATGATCTCCTTGCTCCAGACCTGCTCGACATCGACCGCCGTGAACGACGTCAGGATCGTGACGCCGAGCAGGCGCGGACCATCATCGCCCACCACGTCGCGCGCAGCGCGCATCATCGCCTCACCGCCGGACGCGTGCAGCGTGAGCAGCTCGACGTCGAGCTGTGCGGCGGACTCCACCGCATTCGCGACAGTGCTCGGGATGTCGTGGTATTTGAGATCGAGAAAGACCCGCTTGCCGCGCGCACGCAGCTCCGCCACGAACTGCGGACCCGATCGCGTGAACAGCGGTGAGCCGACCTTGTAGATGTCGACGCTCTCGCCCAGCCCGTCGACGAGGTCGAGGGCGTGCTCAGCGGAAGGCAGATCCAGCGCTACAATGATTTCAGACATAATCCATGCGGCCGCTATGAGGAGAGGCCGCTTCCCACGAGCTCCGTTACCGTACCGCGGGCATCGCCCCACCCGCTCAGACCAGTGAGTACACGTTCTGCGGCGCGAGGGTCCGCGAAACTCGCGGTTCCGATCTGAACGAGACTCGCACCCGCGAGAAGGTACTGTACGGCGTCATCGGCCGTGCGGATACCACCGACGCCTATAATGGGCACGGTGACGCGCTGCCGCGCACGGGCGACGGCATGAACGCCGATCGGCAGGAGGGCCGGGCCGCTGATCCCGCCGCTGCCTGCCCCGAGCACGGGCCGTCCGGTCACAGTATCGAACAGCAGCCCCGGCATGGTGTTCACGAGTGTCAGAGCATCGGCACCCTCGGCCACGCAGATCTCCGCCATCCGTGCGATGTCCGGCACGTTCGGCGCGAGCTTCACGGACATCGGGCGCGTTGTGGCCCGGCGAGCGACGCGGACGGCATCCCGGAGCAGGTCCTCGCGCGTGGCGATGATGGCGCCGCCCTCCTTCACGTTCGGGCAGGAGACGTTGAGCTCGTACGCATCGAACCCGACGGTGTCATCGAGGAAGCGGATGATCTCGCCGTACTCCTCCGCGGATCGACCCGCGACGTTCACGAGCACACGGGCTTTCGTGAGCCGGTGCGCGAGCCATGGAAGCTTCTCGTCCCGCACCACGTCCGGGCCGGGATTGGCCAGGCCGACGGAATTGATCATACCCGCAGAGAACTCCGCGACGCGCGGGGCGGGATTGCCGGGGCGGACGTCTGCGGTCACGGCCTTGATGACGATGCCGCCGAGCTGATCGATGTCGAAGAAGCCATCGAGCTCCGCACCGTAGCCGCAGGTGCCGCTGGCGAGGAGGACCGGGTTCTGAAACTCCACGCCGAAGATCGTCTGGGCGAGGTGCATCGCTACCGCAGGAGCAGGCGGTGGAGAGCGATTGTGTCCGCGCCAGTCGTGTCGGGCCGCGTGGTGCCCGGCAGAGGGACGCCGGGATCCGCCACGACGGTATCGCGCAGGATCATGGTATCGGCGTCCAGAACGAAGCGGACACGCGCAGTGTCGCCGCGCAGGCACGCCGTGCGCGTGCTGTCGGCCCGGATGCCGGCAATGCTGAGTGAATCGATGAGCATGCCGCACGCGATGCGTACGCTGTCATTGCGCGCAGCGGTTCGTGTACTGTCGAGCACGGTAACGGCGCGACCGACAACCACGTCGCGGCTGATCGCTTCGGCGATTGCGCTCTCGCGCAGACCGTCGATTCCGAACGCGAGCCGCTCCTCGGCACGATCGATCGCCGCGGCGTCGTGGGTGGCACCGCGAGCCGCACGAGCGTACGGATTGTCCGCGAGTGCGCCGAGCAGCGCCACCGTCTCGTCCGTCTGCTCGAGCTGGTGCGCCGCGAGGGCCGCCTTGCCAGCCCATACGCTCTCTGTCTGCCTGCGGGCGAAGTCGATGAACACGCTGCGCGCTAGCCGGGGTGCGCGGAGCTCGTCCCGCAGGAACTCGGCGGCGGCGAACAGTGAGATGGACCGTGCCGGGTCGTGGCCCTGGTTCAGCAGGATTCGTGCGGCATGCACGCGCCGCAGCAGGTCGAGCGCCTGGCGGTTGTCGTATGCCGCAAGCAGAAGATCCGATATTTCGTCCAGCTCACCGACTGACGCGGCACGCGCGAGCCTGATCTCGGCGGCGAGCAGACGCGCTCTGCTGCCTGCGCCGAGGTTGACCGCGTTCGCGACCTGCATCGCCAGATCCAGTGCACTGGCAGCGTCACCCGCGTCGATCGCCAGGCGTGCGCGGCTCAACGCAATCTGGTCGCGCATCTCCGCCGGCCACCCGGCCTGCGCGAGCGGTGCCGAGGCTGCAAACGCGATGGATGGCGACCAGTCGACGGAGATCGTTGTCAGCAGTGAATCGACCCGCGCGAGCGTGCGACCATCGTGGCGCGTCGCGGCGAGGTGACGCATGAACTCGAACGTACGGGCGGAGTCCCGCTGCTGGAACCCGCGGCGCACACCCTCCAGCGCTGCCTCGTGGGCGATCCGGTCGTGCGACAGCGCTGCCGACAGGTCCGCCCAGGCTGCGTCGCTCCGAGTCTGGTCGAACCCGGCGCGTGCGCGCCAGAGACTGGCGAAGGCGGCCTCTTCCGAGCCGGCGGGCAATGCGGTCGCCGCGCTGTCGAGATGAGCCAGCGCCGTCCGGGCATCGTCGAGCATGAACAGCGACGCACCCAGGTATGCGTGTGCAGTCGCACGCATACCTGGGTCGCCCGACTGACGCAACAGCGTACGCATTGCAGCCGCTGTTGCGTCGTGCTCATCGAGTGCGAAGCGCGCGCGCCCCAGGAGCAGGAGCGCATCGTCGGCCCAGCGGCTGTCAGGATGATTGCGATAACTGACTGCGGCGCGCTCGATGGCATCGCGGTACTCGCGCGCGGCCGTCACACGATCGCCAGTGCGACTCGCGCGCTCGGCCGTGGCGAAGCTGCGGTTCGCATTGTAGAGCGAGTTGAAATAGCCACAGCCCCCGAGCAGGAGCGCGGCGGCAAGGAGGAGCATTCGGCGCCGCGTCATTGCACCTGCTCCCACAGGTGCTCGTTGCGGACGAAGAACTCGTCGACGCTGTCGGCTATTCCCCACGCGATCTTCTCCTGAAACGACTGCGTTCCCAGGAGCCGCGCATCCTCACGGTTCGAGAGGAATCCCGTCTCGATCAGCACGGCCGGCATCAGCGCCCCGACGAGCACGACGAATCCCGCGCGCTTCACGCCACGGTTCGGCCCCGG
>DATABQ010000271.1:0-2588 GCA_036259495.1 Longimicrobiales bacterium
AATGGAAGGTTGACCGCATTATGCGCGGCCAATCGTCCCATCGGTCGGGCTCCCCCGCGTTCAGTGGAGGATTCACGGCGCTAGCGCCGCCAAATCCTCCATTGACCTGAATCCTGTGCAGCAAATGGAAGGTTGGCGGCATGTTGGAGCCTGAACCTGCCGGTCTCACCCCGTCGGAGCCTAGGTCCGCCGGAACCTGGTCCGCCGGAGCGTGGTCCGCCGGAGCCTGAACCGCCGCGTCTGAACCGGCCGGAACCCCAAACCGCCGCTCTGGACCGGCCGAAGCCTGAAACCGCCGCGCGGAATGCGCCCGCTCGTCATACCCATCCGATCACGCCCGGCGAAACCGTCACTTCAGCGCTCCGGGTGTCGGGCCGTCACCCGTGATGTCGTGCGCAGCTGCGACGCGGTATGATGTAACCAACCGAATGAATCGATTCCGCGAGGGGGACGACCTGCCGATGAACGTACCTTATGATATGACGAACGCGCCGCTCGACTGCCGGCGCTCCGACTTCTCGCTGCCGCGTGACGTGCACTACCTGAACTGCGCCTACATGGGACCGCTGCCGGTGCGGACGCAGGAGGCCGGTATTGCCGGTGTGCGGGCGAAGGCAGTGCCGACCGCGATCGAGCCGGACGACTTCTTCCGTGACAGCGACGAGGCGCGCGCACTGTTCGCTCGCGTCATCGGAGCGCGCGATGCGGGACGTGTGGCGATCGTGCCATCGGCGTCGTACGGCATTGCGACGGTCGCACGTAACGTGAAGTGCACGGCGGGCGATACGATCGTGATCGCGGCCGAACAGTTCCCGAGCAACGTGTACGCCTGGCGGCGTCTGGCGGCGGAGCGGAACGCGTCGGTGCGCGTCGCAGATGCGCGTTCGGAGACGGCGCGCGGCGAGTCGTGGAACGAGGCGCTGCTCGAGGCGATCGACGAACGCTGCGCAGTCGTCGCGTTGCCGCACGTGCACTGGACAGACGGAACTCTGTTCGATCTCGATCGGATCGGCGCCCGCGCACGCGAGGTCGGCGCTGCGCTCATCGTAGACGGCACGCAGAGCATCGGCGCGCTGCCGTTCGACGTCAATCGGATCCGACCGGATGCGGTGATCTGTGCGGCCTACAAGTGGCTGCTCGGACCGTACGGCATCGGGTTCGCATGGTTCGGCGAGCGCTTCGATGACGGTGTGCCGCTCGAGGAGACGTGGATCGGGCGCGAGCACAGCGATGAGTTCCAGCATCTGGTAGACTACCGCGACGGCTATCAGCCGGGCGCCGCACGCTTCGACGTCGGGGAGCGCAGCAACTTCGTTCTGCTGCCGATGGCCATCGAGTCGATGCGGCTCGTCCTGGAGTGGCGAGCGGATCGCATCCAGCAGTACTGTGACGATCTGCTCGAGGACGTGCTCGCCGACGCGGTGACGCTCGGGTTCCGCATCGAGTCGCGACAGTGGCGCGGTGCCCACATGTTCGGGCTCCGCACACCTGCGGGGCTGGACCTGGCCCGGCTCGGTGCGGAGCTCCGCGCACGCAACGTCTTCGCATCCCTGCGCGGGAGTGCTCTCCGCGTATCGCCGAACGTATACAACGACGCCGCCGATGCGGCTGCGCTGCTCGACGCCCTGCAAGCGGCCGGGCGCCACCTGCGCGGGTCCGGGTCCGTGGTTGCAGCTTCCCCGTAACAGGATAGACTGAATGATGCGTGCATGGCGGGGCGCACGCATGGGCGGACCAGAATGCGACAATCGCGACAACGCGACAATCGGCAGGTCATCCGAGACGCACACGTTCGCAGGCGCCGGTCACGGCTTCACTCGCTCGCAGGACGCGCGCGACGGCGCGAACCGCGCAGCGGTCGAGCAGGCGTGGCCGCTCACCGTGGAGTGGTTCCGACGGCAGCTCGGCGGAGAACCGGAAGCAGATTCGCACCGGGCGAACTGATTCTGCACCGACCGGTGCCGTTATGAACGACTGCTGTGCGAATGTGCTGGACGCGAAGTTCGACGCGCGCAAATGCGGAGCAGGAGGCGCACGCGTATCGGCGGAGCGGTCCCGCGCGTTCGACGCAGTTGCTGATCGACGCGCTGCGCGACGGCGATGTTCACGGCGCCACCGCGCTCGACATTGGCGGAGGTATCGGCGCCGTCCAACTCGGACTGCTGGACGCCGGCGCGCGCAGCGTTGTGAGTGTGGACGCATCGTGTAGAGCTGCCGCGCACATTGCATCCAGGCCGCGCGCACGTCAGTATGGGCGCATGGCGAAGACGAAAAACCGCACGAAGCGACAGAGGACCGGCGGCCCCGCAGCGGGAGAGACGCCGCGCCGGAAGAAGAAGAGCGGGTTGAGCGGCGCGTCGCTGGTGTTCATCGGACTGATCCTGATCGCCGCGATCGCTATCGCGCTCGCGAACGTATTCGGCGATCGGCCGGACTGCCCGCCGGGACAGGTCTGGTCTGAGGCGCACGGCCACTGTCACTGAGCCGGGCAAGCGAGGTCGGACGCGGAACCCATCCTGCAGAATGGCGCGTTCGCGCATGAAGCTGCCACGAAAAAGCCGCGCCGGCATTGGGCAGCGCGGCTTTTT
>DATABQ010000272.1:0-2693 GCA_036259495.1 Longimicrobiales bacterium
GCTCGAGGAGCAGCTCGAGGCAGGCGATCGTCAGGAACACCGCCATCGGATCGTTGGAGCCGCTCTCGACCTCGAGAATCGATGCGAGTCGCTTCCGGATGTGCACACCGCTCGAGCGCAGCACGTTGAACACCGCCGCGGCATCGGTCGAGCTGATGATGCTGCCGAGCAGGAAGCCCACCCTCAGGTCGACATCCAGCAGCCACGCTGCGGCCGCTCCGGTGATGCCTGCCGTCAGGAATACACCGACAGTGGCAAGCGACAGTGCGGGCGCCAGCGCCAGTCTGAACGAGTTCACCGACGTGCGCAGTCCGCCATCGAACAGAATGATCGCGAGAGCGACCGTTCCTATGGCGTGCGCGACGACCCAGTTCTCGAAGACGATGCCGCCGATGCCATCGGACCCGGCCAGCATGCCGACGGCGACGAACAGTACGAGTACGGGAAGGCCGAGTCGTGCGGAGAACTTGCTCGACAGAATACCGAACAGGACGAGGACTGCTGCGACCAGGAGAAGTCGGTCGATCAGGAACAAGCGCGACTACCTCACACGCTTCGTGCGTCGCTTCATGAAATCGCGCATCACGTACTCACCGAGCGTCATCGTGTTCGTGAAGTACGCCTTTCCGCGCGCCATCTCGCACACCTTCGCGACGAACTGCATCAGCGCGGGATCGCGCGCCAGCATGAACGTATTGATCAACACGCCAGATTTCCTGCACGCCGCTACTTCGCCCAGCGTCTCCCTTATCACGCGCGGGTCGAGACCTGCCGGATTCTTGTAGATGCGACCGTCGGGCAGCGTGATCGCCGAGGGCTTGCCGTCCGTCACCATCACGATCTGCCGCATGTCCTTCTTCTGCGCGAGCAGCAGTCTGCGAGCGAGCTTCAGGCCTTCGGCCGTATTCGTGTGGTACGGCCCCACCTTCGCCTGCGGCAGCTGGCCGAGCGGGATCTCCTGCGCCCGGTCGCCGAACGTCACGACGCGCAGGGTATCGCCGGGATACTGCGTCCGGATCAGGTGCGACAGTGCGAGCGCCACCTTCTTGGCGGGCGTGAAGCGGTCCTCGCCGTACAGGATCATCGAGTGCGATATGTCGAGCATCAGGACGGTCGCGCACGAGCTGCGATACTCCGCCTGGTGCACCATCAGATCCTTGTATTCCAGGTCGAGCGGCACCTTTATGCCGCCGCGTGCCATCGCGTTGGTCAATGTCGCGGGGATATCGAGGTTGAGCGTGTCGCCGAACTCGTATGGCTTCGATGCCGCCTCCGCTTCGACGCCGGTCGCCAGATGCGGCGTGTCATGACTGCCGAAGCTGGAGCGGCCGACCGCCGACAGCAGCTGCTTCAACGTGCGGTAGCCGAGGAAATCGATACCCTTCTGCGTGAGGTTGAACTCCACCTGCTGCGCGGCGGATTTCGCATCGTCGATGTGGCCTTCGCCCATTTCCGAGTATGACCCGGGCACCTGCGGCGGCTCCGTCGTGTTGATGTAGCCTTCATCGATCAGACGCTTGACCAGATCGTCGAGCATTTCGGCGAGTGCCCGCTGCGCATCCTGATCGCCGCCCTCGCCGCGCAGCTCCTTCAGCATCTCGGGAGTGAGCTGCCCGCTCTCCATCAGCGCCTGCAGCAGCGCGGCCTTCAGCGCGTCCAGCGAATGGTCCGGATCGTCACCCGTCCAGCCCCACCACGGATTGTGGTGCGGCCCACCCTCGAAGCCGCTCTGCAGCATGAAATCCGCGAGACGCTCCAGCAGGTCCTGGATGTTGAGTGCGTCGAGGAAGCTCCCCTGATATTTCTGGTATGTGTGGAACCGCATGGACACGCTGCCGGCTGAGGGGTCAACAAAAATCTCGGACTTCGCGGCTGGTCGCAAGTGCCCGTCTGTCGCAGCTCCCTGGTGCCTCCACTCGAAAGACGCTGCCGGCGACCTGCCCCGGCCGGCATGCACCAACTACATTCCGGCATGCAGTCACCGTTCTCCCGCGACGACGCGGATCTCATCCGTGCGCGGCTCCTGGCATTTTTCGATGCATCCGCGCGACCACTCCCGTGGCGGCAGTCACGGGATCCATACGCCGTCTGGGTTTCCGAGGTGATGTCTCAGCAGACGCGCGTCGAGACCGCGATCCCGTATTACCAGCGGTGGCTCAGCCGGTTTCCGACCGTCGCCGCACTGGCGGACGCCTCTCCCGATGAGGTGCTGAAGGCATGGGAGGGACTCGGCTACTACTCGCGCGCCCGCAACCTCCATGCTGCTGCGCGTATCGTACGCGAACGGCACGGAGGTGAAGTTCCCGTCCAGTACGACGCACTCCGGGCGCTGCCCGGCGTCGGCGAATACACCGCCGGCGCTGTCTCGAGCATCGCGTTCGGCGCCCGCCGGCCCGCGGTCGATGGCAACGTGCGCCGCGTGCTCGCGAGGCTGCTCGACGATCCCGCACCTTCGCCGGCAATGCTGCACGCTGCGGCCGGCGCGCTCGTCCCCGCCGAGCGGCCGGGTGACTTCAATCAGTCGCTGATGGAGCTCGGCGCGACGATCTGCACACCACGCGCGCCGCGCTGCCGACGCTGCCCTGTCGCCGGCCGCTGCGCCGCACTCGCCGCAGGCACACAGGAACAGCGACCCCTGCCGAAGCCGAAGAAGGTCGTACCGACCATTGCACTTGCGACGGCAGTTGTGCGCG
>DATABQ010000273.1:0-8887 GCA_036259495.1 Longimicrobiales bacterium
GCGGGCTTCCATCAGATAGAGCACTTCGTTGTTAGGATCGAACTCGCGCGCCTTCTGCGCTGCCGACTGGATCTTCGCGTACAGGCCGGTCAACTGCTCAATGACGGCTGCGGAATCGGCGGCGGAAGCCGTCGCGAGCGACTCCTCGAGCGGCGTGGACATGGCCCAGAGCGCCTGGCCGTAGTTGAACCAGTAGTCGCGGGCGTACGGATTGGTTTCGGCGGCACGCAGGAACCTCGCAGCGGCGGAATCGAACTGCTCGGCCTCGAAGCTCTGGATGCCCTGCTGCGCCTGGACCTGCGCGATGTTGGCGGAGGCCATGCTGCGGAACCGGGTCCACTCGGCCTGCTGCTCCGGCGCCAGCGTCGCGAACAAAGGGCCCTGCGTGGCGGCGATCGCCTGCAGCAGCGCCTGCTCCGCCTTCATGGGCTCGCCAGCATTGGCATAGAGCGAGCCGAGGTT
This sequence comes from Longimicrobiales bacterium, assembly GCA_036259495.1. GTDB lineage: Bacteria > Gemmatimonadota > Gemmatimonadetes > Longimicrobiales > RSA9 > SH-MAG3. Next base: position 463 of record DATABQ010000273.1, read on the forward strand.
CATGAGCGCTTCCGGCCGCTGATCGTAGATCGTCTGCGCGGCCTCCATCTGAGCGATCGCTTCCGCGTACTGCTGCTGGTCCATCAGCTCGATACCACGATTGAACGCCTCCACCCAGGCGGACTCGCGCTCGCCCACGATCTGCTCGGCATATTCGGGGTGGAGCTGTTCGGCGCGCAGGAAAGCCTGATCCGCCTCTTCCATCTCGCCGAGGGCGGCCAGGGCCGTGCCGGCCAGGAGCCAGACCTTGGCATTTTCGGCATCGGATGTCATGGCGGGGCGGAGCTGCTCGATCGCCTGACGATACATTTCGGTGCGCTCGGCCGGCTCCTGCCTCGTCATTGCCAGGCCGATCAACTTGCCCGCCTCGCGGGTCTCGTCCGTTTCCTGCTGGGCAAACGCCATCCCCGGCAGCAGCAGGAGGAAAAGGACGGCCAGGTTGATTCTCGCAGCTTGCTTCATCGGTCGAGCCTCCGAGTGATTTTGACGCATTACGCCCTGCGACGCAGTGTGGATTCCTGTCGGTCGGACCAGTACGGGAAGTGCCCGCATTCGTAACCTGATGGATGGGTGCAGGTTCCGGGCAGCGTTCAGGAATCTCGTAGTTTAACGCGCCCGTTCGGCGGCAGCAACGGGCCGCCCTCGTCGTCGTCGCGGTCCTCGTCCTCGCCTGCGGGAGTGGTGTTGTGCGTGGCAGCCTGGATGCCGCGTGCGACCTCCGGCAGGATCCCCATTCGGGCGTAGATCGGCCGCACGATCCCGCGCAGTACGGGCAGCCGCGAGCCGAACAGCAGCCCCGCGGCCACAGTGAACGCACCGCCGATTGCGATGGCCGTCGGTGCGCCGATCAGACCGGCAACCCAGCCGATGAGGAGACTGCCGATCGGAGCCGTACCGGTGAACGCCATCGTGTAGAGGCTCATGACGCGGCCCCGCTTGTCATCGTCAACCAGTGTCTGGAGCACGGTGTTGCTCGACGCCATCTGGGTCATCATGCCGAAGCCGGCGAGAGCAATCAGCGGCAGCGCGACTGCGACGCTGCGTGCGAACGACAGCAGCACCAGTGCGGTTCCGAACAGCGTGGCCGCGACCACGATCAGGCGGCCCAGCCCGACCACCGTGCTGCGCGAGGCCAGGAACAGCGCACCGGTCAGAGCGCCCAGACCCATCGCGGACATCAGAAGGCCCAGCGTGCGTGGGCCGCCGCCGAGCACGTCCGTCGCGATCACGGGAAGCAGAATGCTGAACGGCACGGCCATGAGGCTTACGACAGCGACCAGCACCAGGATGCTGCGGATCGGCTGGAACCGGTACGCGTACCTGAATCCCTCCTGCACCCGCCGGAACACGGCGCCACGCCCACGCTGGCGCGGCCGTGGCGTGAGACGCATCGACAGCAGTCCCGCCAGGACGAAGATGTAGCTGATACCGTTCGCCAGGATTACCCAGCCTTCGCCGACCGCTGCGATGGCGAAGCCTGCGATGGCCGGGCCGACGAGCCGTGCGGCGTTGAATATCGAGGAGTTCAGCGCGATCGCGTTCGGCAGGTCATCGCGATCCCCCACCATCTCGATCAGGAACGACTGGCGTGCGGGTATGTCGAAGCCGCTCGCCGCGCCGAGCACGCCCATCAGCACCAGGATCCAGCCAACTGAAATGTTGTCCGTCAGTACGAGCGCCCCGAGAAGCAGCGCCTGCACCATCATGACCGTCTGCGTCGCGATGACGATGCGGTGTCGGCTGTAGCGGTCGGCGAACTCGCCCGCGAACGGGGCCAGCACGAAGCCCGGGCCCTGGCTCATGAATCCGACGACGCCGAGCAGGAACGCGGAGCCGGTGAGGCGATAGACGAGCCAGCCGATCGCCACCTGCTGCATCCACGTGCCGATCAGGGAGAGCGACTGGCCGAGCGTGAAGATACGGAAGTTGCGGTGGCGGAGCGCCCGCAGGGCCAGGGCGGCGCGGCTCGGATCGGCTGGAATGGGTTCGGCTGCCATGGCGCGAATGGTATCGGCAACCGGCCCCAGGCGAAATGTGCGGACGTAATGGTTGACGCGGCAGCGGCTTACCCCTATATACGTGATGACGGTAATCACGGGAGCGGTGGACGTTCCCGGCGCGGCGGTTCCCCCCGCACGCGTTCGCAGGTCATCAGGTGACGGTGCGACTCCTCCCCGGGTCAGGCACTGCCGCCGAAATCGTCATTGAAGACGAAGTCTCAGAGTCATGGAACGAGCTTCAACAGCCGCCATCGCGGTCGTCCTGGTCTTCTCCGCCGCAAGCGTCGCGGAGGCGCAGACCCTGCGCGGCTCTACCTCAACGATGCAGCGACAGAACCGCATCGCTCAGCAGCACGACTACACGTTCCTGAAAACGTCCTCCCAGGTACGTCGCTTCGTCAGCTCCGGTTACCTGCAGCGGCTGAACGGCAATGCCGACTATGAGCTAGCCCGCGTCTCGTATCCGTATGCGCGGCCGGCGGTGCGACTGTTCGTGGAACGGCTCGCGTCGCAGTACCGCGATGCATGTGGCGAGAAGCTGGTGGTGACGAGCCTGACACGGCCGATCCGCGAGCAGCCACGCAACGCATCGGACCTGTCCGTGCATCCCGCCGGGATGGCGGTGGACCTGCGCGTCAGCAGGAAGCGCTCCTGTGTGCGCTGGCTGGAGAACACGCTGCTGTCACTCGAGAAGCAGGGTGTCCTCGACGTGACGCGCGAGCGGCGGCCGCCGCACTATCATGTCGCGCTGTTTCCCAAGCCCTACACGCGATACGTGACGACCATCGCCGGCCCCGCCGCCGTGAAGGTCGCCGTGGCGCCGCCGAAAGCGGACGCCAGGGGCAAGGGTGCGACAACGGTCGCAACCGCCGATGTGGATGACGCGGCGGACCTGGAGGAGCAGCTGACGGAGGCACTCGCCGAGGGAGAGGCAGAGCCGGGACAGAAGACGCTCGTCACCGCCAATGTCGCCGAGGAGATGGAGCTGGAGACGTACGAGGTGCACCGCGGTGACTCGCTCTGGTCGATTGCGCGCAGGCACAACACCACGGTCGACACGCTGAAGGACCTGAACAGCCTGAGCGGGTCCAGGATCGTTGCCGGTCAGACGATCACGGTGCCGGCAGTGGCTGCGGGCGCCGACGACTCCTGACCCCCTGCCCGGTATCGCAACACAACCGGCGCGGCCTCCTGAGGTCGCGCCGGTTTCGTTTCTGGCGGGCACCCGACTTGCACTTCCTGGCCGCACGACATTGCTGTAACCCCGGACAGGAGTAAGACATATGCCGATGGGAACCATGCAGGACCTCTACCTCCACGAGCTCAAGGACCTGTACAGCGCCGAGAAGCAGATTCTGCAGGCGCTGCCGAAAATGGCAAAACAGGCAGCGCACGATGAGCTGCGCAAGGCGTTCCAGGAGCATCAGGCCACGACGGAAGAGCAGGTGCGCCGGCTCGAGACGATCTTCGATGACCTGAAGCAGAGCCCCGGCGGCAAGAAGTGCAAGGGTATGGAAGGCCTGATCGAGGAAGGTGAGGAGCTCCTGAAGGAAGACGCGGATCCGGATGTTCGCGATGCCGCTCTGATCGGCGCCGCACAGCGCGTCGAGCATTACGAGATCGCGGGCTACGGTACAGCTCGCACGTACGCGCGCCAGCTCGGCTTCGACAACCACGTCGAGCTGCTCCAGCGGACGCTCGATGAGGAAGGTCAGACGGACGAGCGGCTGACGAAGCTCGCCGAGGCCCGCATCAATCGCGAGGCGGAAGTCGGACGCTGACGGATCCAGCGTCCACTGTCACTCAGACGGGCGGCTCCGGCCGCCCGTTCTGCATCGGTATTGCACTTGTCCTGATGAGCGCGTGCCGTTTTCGTTACGCGTAGCTCTTTCATTTGCAGTGGATAACGAACATATGCGAAGCAGGTTTGCTGTTCTTGCGGTTCTGTTGGCGGCATGCGGTGGAGAGGCGGATACAAAGGAGATCGCGAAGGCGGACACTCTGCGGGCGGGGAACCTCTCCGCAGCAGCGGACGCCGGCAACGCCGGGCACGATTCCGGCCGTGGCGATGTCGCCGACGCGAATCAGAAACGGCGAGAAGGCGGCAGCGAAGCCGATGCGCATGGCGCCGGCGCGCACGGCGGCGCCGCGGTGCATCCGTCGCGCCGGGGCAGCGGCGCGATCCGTAATGACAGCGGACCTCGCACCGATGTGCCGCCCAACGAGCTCGGTCGATTCCCCGTCGTCGAGTATCATCTCATCGGTGACAAGGAAGGACGCTGGACGCGCACGCCGGAGAACTTCCGCAAGGATCTCGAGCTGCTGTACAGCCGGGGCTACCGACCGGTCTCGCTGCGAGATTTGGCAGCGCGCACCATCGATCTGCCGGCGGGCACGTCACCCGTCGTGTTCACGTTCGACGATGCGTCGCCCGGACAGTTCAGCTACATCGAGGAGAACGGCGAGCTGCGCATCGATCCGAACAGCGCCGTCGGTATCTGGCTCGACTTTGCGGCCGAACACGATGGCTGGGAGAACAAGGCGGTGTTCTGCATGCTGTCCGGGGCGGAAGCCGGACGTGCGTTCTTCGGCAACAAGGGCATCGAAGGACAGAAAACGGAGTGGCGGCATCGCAAGGTGAAGTTCCTCGCCGAGCAGGGATTCGAGCTCTGCAATCACACGCTCTGGCACGCCACACTCTCGAAATACGAAGACGAAGCGTTCGTGCAGGAGCAGATCGCGCGGCTCCAGCTCGCCGTCGACTCGGCGGTCCCCGGATATCGCATGCGCTCGATGGCGCTGCCGCTCGGCGAATGGCCGAAGAACCGCGAGCTCGCACGCACTGGCGCATGGACGGATCCGGCAACCGGAATTACGACGACGTACGAGCACGACATCGTGCTGCTCGTTGCGGGCGGGCCGGCGCGCAGCCCGCACGACCCGGAGTTCGACGGCATGCATGTGCGGCGCGTCCAGGTCTTCGGTGACGAGCTCGTGAAGACACTCGATCGCCTCGATCGGGATGGGAACCGATACGTGAGCGACGGTGATCCCGACGTGATTGCGCGGCCGGCGAACTGAGCGGTTCTGGGACCCAGACGGCCGCGCGAGGCGGGTTGAGCGCCCGGCGCCTGCGTCGTCCCTCCTGTTATGCCCTGCGGCGGCGCCACAGGACGAATGCCAGCGCAACGAGTGCGATGGTCCACCAGAGCAGCGACGCCTCGATCCAGTGAGGCATCATGCTCGCGCCATGCACTACGGTCGAGATTGCGGTCGTCTGACTGTCGCTGACCTGCGACGTGTGGGTCGTGGTGGTGCTGACGAGCCCACCGAGTGCATTGAACAAACTGTACCGCAGCACACCGAATGCATCAGCCGGATCCCCATCCCTGATCGCGTTGCGAATGGCGATCTGCAACGTGAACGCGAACAAGCCCATCATCACCACGATACCGATTATTGCTGACACTATGCTGCGCCGCGTTGCCGTCGCCACGGTCGCGGCCAGCGTGTAGGCGAGGAGCGGTCCGGAGAAGAGCACCGCCCAAGCGGCGGGTGCGACTGTCCCAAGTGCATCACCCCGGCCGCCGGCCAGCTGGACCAGGAGCGCCGCCGCCGTCGTGAGCGCCAGCATCGCCAGCAGCCACAGACCGCCCGCAGCGATCCGCGCAAGCTCCTGAAGCGTCAGGTCCGCCGGCGCAGCAAGAACATGCTCGCGCCTCATGGGCGACTCCTGCCACCACACGGCAATTCCCCAGACCGCTGCAGTCATAACGATCCACGGGTGCAGCGAGAGCAGTGCAAAACCATCATGCTCGATCGGCGCGGCGAAGAGATGCTGGGTGGCAGCAATTCGCGAAAACCACCATTCCGCACCGATCGTGAGGATGATTGCGATCGCCGCCGCACCCACGAGAATCAATGTGCGGCCGCACCGCTGCAGCAGCAGAAACTGCGCGTGCAGCGCCGTGGCGAAACCGATCGTTCCGGCGCCAGCCGGTTGAGCCCCGTGACTCACGTCGATCGGGGAGTGCGTTCGAGCAGTCATCGATTCTCCATCCTGAGCAGTGTCAGCACTGCGTCGTTGAGCTCGAGCGGTGATGCGGCGGTGACGGAAGCACCGGACTGCGTGAGGTGGGCGACGACGGACGACTCATCGCCCCACACTGTCCACTCGTACTCGCCGGCTCCGCCGTTACGATGCGCGACCGGCACCTCGGGAGGTCGCCAGTCCGCCGGCGCCTGGAACCGGTACCGGCGCAGCTTCGCGCGCAGCTCGTCGCGGGTAGTCTGCGCGAGGAGACGGCCGCCGCGGAGCACACCGACGTGATCGGCCAGGCGGTCCATCTCGTGGACCACATGCGTCGCAACCAGCACCGTTGTGCCTGTATCCGACACGTGCTCGACCAGAAGGCGAAGCACCGTGTCACGCACGAGCGGATCAAGGCCGTCCGTCGGCTCATCCAGGAGCAGCACCCGTGGACGGTGAGAAAGCGCAACAACCAGCTGCACACGTCGCATTTCGCCCTTCGACAATGCACCCAGCCGACGCGAGCGATCGATGTCCAGCTCGCGAACGAGGTGACCTGCGTACTCGTGATTCCACGTGCGCCGGTACGAAGCCTCATGATCCATGAGGTGACCGACGCGCATGCGGCCGTACGGCAGCTCGTGGGTCTCCGGCACATAGCCGATATGAGCGCGAACGTCTCCGCGTGGGCCGGATCGCACACCCGCTACGCGGGATTCACCACCATCCGGTCGCATGAGCCCGAGCAGCAGCCGCATGACCGTCGTCTTCCCTGCGCCGTTCTGCCCCGCAAGCAGGTAAATGGCACCCTCCGGAACCGTCAGATCCAGGTCGTCCACCGCCGTGGTGCGGCCATATGTCCGCGACAGCCCAATGGTCTCGATGCCCCACACGGGAGCCGTTACTCGCGTCGGCAGACCATCCATCACGTGGACTCCTCCTCTCGTAGGCCTTCAATCAGCTCATCCACGGTGAAGCCGTGGCGGCTCGCGTCCCGGATCGCCCTCGCCGCCACCGCCTTCAGCAGACGCGCCCGCTCCCTCTGCGGCACCGCCCCGTCCGCCACGTACGTACCCTGTCCCCGCTGCACGTACACGATCCCCTCCCGCTCCAGCTCCCGGTACGCCTGCTGCACCGTATTCGGATTGATGCGCAGGTCGGCCGCCAGCTGCCTCACCGACGGCAGGGCGGCGTCCGGCGCGAGAGCGCCCAGTGCTATGGCGCGGCGGACCTCGTCCATGATCTGGACATAGATCGGTCGCGGGTCGGCGGAATCGAGGCTGACGAACAAATGCGGTACCGTTTGAGTGAAGGGGACTGCACCGGTGTCCTAGTCAACTAATACACCAGTGCGGCCAAGAACGCAAGTGGCTTCGCGCGTACCTGCCCGTTTCCGTGGTCCGGGGGTAGCAATTGGTGTCAGGATGATCATGCGGGGAGGGGACATGGGCGAGACACCACATGTGATGATAGTAGGCGGCGGTTTCGCGGGATTGTATGCGGCGCGTGAGCTGAGGAAGGCGCCGGTGCGGGTTACGGTGATCGACCGTCGCAATTTTCATCTGTTCCAGCCGTTGCTGTATCAGGTGGCGACGGCGTCGCTGTCGCCGGCGGACATTGCGAGTCCGATACGCACGATCCTGCGCAGGCAGTCAAACACGCAGGTGTGGATGGGTGAGGTAGTGGACGTGGATGTGGATGCGCGAGAGGTGCGGCTGGAGGATGGGACTGTGGCGCATTACGACTACCTGCTGCTGGCGACGGGTGCGACGCACGCGTACTTCGGGCATGACGAGTGGGCGCAGGACGCGCCAGGGCTGAAGACGGTCGACGACGCGACGGAGATCCGACGCAGGTTTCTGCTTGCATTCGAGGCGGCGGAGCGTGAAGCGGACGCGGATGCGCGGCGGAAGCTTCTGACGTTCGTGATCGTGGGCGGTGGTCCGACGGGCGTGGAGCTGGCGGGCGCGATGGCGGAAATTGCGCGGCAGGTGATGCCGCAGGATTTCCGCGCGATCGACACGAAGGCGACGCGGATCATGCTGCTGGAGGGTGTGGATCGCGTTCTGCCGACGTATCCTCCGGAGTTGTCGCAGAAGGCGCAGGCGCAGCTGAAGGAGCTGGGTGTCGAAGTTCGCACGGGTGCGATGGTGACGGGGATCAGCGCTGACTGCGTGATGATTGGTGAAGAGCGGATCGAGGCGGAGAATGTCTTCTGGGCGGCCGGAGTATCGGCGTCGAAACTGGGTGCAGCACTCGGCGTAGAGACGGACAGGGCGGGGCGGGTGCTGGTGCAGCCGGACTGCTCTGTGCCGGGCCATCCGGAGGTGTTCGTCGCAGGCGATCTTGCGTCACTGAAGCGCGAGGACGGCTCGCCGGTTCCGGGAGTAGCGCA
>DATABQ010000274.1:0-1846 GCA_036259495.1 Longimicrobiales bacterium
CCCGCGGCCGGCGGGGACCTGGCGGGGCGCAATGTGCGCGCGGTGCTCGCCAGTGATACCGCAGTCTGGGCGGCGACGGAGACGGCGATTTTCGTCGATTCGTCGGGAACGGGCGAGTTCGTGGCGGCCGAGATCCGGGTGCCGGGCTATGATGGTCTTCCGGGTGCGCCGCGCGCGTTCCTGGCGTCGCCGCGGATCGAAAACATGCAGCCGATTCCGGGACGGGCCGTGCCGCTGACGCCGCCGCCTCTGCCGCCGGCGATCGCGACGTCGTATGGAATGGTCGCGAAGCTGAACCAGGGCGACTACCGGATCTACTATCTGGGCGCGGCCGACCGGTTCCGTCCCGCTGGCGACATATGGGCGTTCGCGTGGTGGGGTCCGCCGTACCGTCCGCTGGCCGGATCGGCTGCGGGGCTGAACCGGTTTCTGGCGGGAGACCTGCCGTTCACGGACCTGTTCCTGTCGGAGCCGGCGTCCCAGCCGGACGAGCCGCGGCACACCTGGTTCGCGCGGCCGATCGATGCCACCGACGGCAACACGCACATCGACGGCACATACCGCTACGGCTCCACGATGGGCGGTCGCTTTCAGCAGCATCAGGGCGTGGAATTCAACAATCCGGCGGGCACACCGGTCCGCGCGATCGGCGACGGAGTCGTCGTATTCGCGGGTGCGGCCGAGCAGGGGGCGAACACGGTGGCGATCCGCCACGATCGGCGGCTGGAGGATGAGTACGTGTACTCGACGTACTACCACAACTCGTCGCTCGAGGTGACTGCCGGCGAACGCGTGAGGCGCGATGATGTGATCGCGCGCGTGGGGAACACCGGACGTGCGACGAACGACCATCTGCATCTGGAGATTCACGTCTCGCCGGACACCGACTCCTCGCGGATCGTGCATCCGGACGTGCGATTTCCGCCCTACACCGTGAATCCGCAGCTCTGGATCGACCCGCTGCCGGGCACGGGCATTGTCGCGGGGCAGGTGTTCAATGCGGCTGGCGAGCCGGTGCCGGGCGCGCGCATTCACGGGCTCGTACTACCGTATCCGGAAGAGACGCCGTTCTCGTTCGCGGAAACGTACGAGGAGCAGGCGCACAGCGACCCGGCGTACGGCGAACATTTCGCTGTGGGCGATGTACCAGCCGGTGACTACACGCTCGGCGTCACGGTGGACGGAACCCGTGTGTGGCGACGCGTTCGTGTACGCCCGGGAATGGTGACCTGGGTAGAGTTTCGACCCTGACGCGGCGTGATGCACATACTGCTGACTGACATACTGACGTGCCCGCGATGCGGTCCGGCGTTCGGCCTGATCCTGCTGGCTGATCGGGCGGAGGAGCGGCGTGTGCTGGAGGGTGTGCTCGGCTGTTCCAACTGCCGGGAGAAGTACCCGGTCCGCGACGGCGTCGTCGATTTCGGCGTGACGCCCGAAGCCGTCGCTCCGGCAGACGATCCTGTGGCCGCGGAGCGGCTTGCGGCGATCATGGGCGTGGCTGAAGGGCCGGCATTCCTGCTGCTCGTGGGCCCGGCAACAGGGCACGCAGCTGCGATTGCCGGTATGATCGCGGAAGTCGAGGTGCTGACCATCGGTGCGCTGGCGAACGGCGATGAGCGCCCCGGCATCAATCGCATCTATGCTGGCGCTCCGCAGCTTCCGATCGCGAGCGGCAAGGTCGCGGCCGTTGCACTGACGGGCGACGGCGTCGGGGCATTGCTGGATGAAGCTGCGCGCGTCGTGTCGCCGCTCGGCCGGCTCGTGCTCGATCCCGTGCCGGCCGATGCAGCGGAGAGGTTGAAGCGGCACGGAATGCGTATCGCGGCGGAGCAGGATGGTACGG
>DATABQ010000275.1:0-2657 GCA_036259495.1 Longimicrobiales bacterium
ACCTCGGAGCGGCTCGCAAGACCCTGGAGGAAACGCCCCGTGCGCCCACGGTGCCGCTCTACGACGATATCCTGGCGGTGGAGGATGGAGGCGTGTGGGTGAAGGACTTCGCATTCCCGCCCGTCGAGGACCAGGGCGACCGCTGGACCGTCTTCACGGCCGATGGACGCATTCGCGGCATCATCGATCTGCCGCCGCGCTTCGATCCGATGCACGTCGTGGGAGATACGGTCACGGGCGTGATCACGGACGAATACGACGTCGAGTACGTTCGGGTCTATACGATCAGCGGGTAGTCCGCCCTTCACCCGCAGCGTCGAGCGGACTACCCGCATCGTCGAGCATAGCGCGGGCGATGGCTGCGCCGGCGTCCATGCCCTGCGCGCCGAGCAGAAGGACCACGTCCTCGTCGGCGCTGCCCGACAGCGCGGCGGTGATCGCATCCTCCAGCCGGGGATGGTGCTCGTGCTCGACGGCGTTTCCCTCGAGAGTATCCAGGAATGCCCGCCGCTCGTCGCGCGAGACGGTGTTGCGGTCGTCCGCGGTGTCTTCGGCGGACGTGACATGCAGCCGATGGATGTGCACCCGACGTGACCAGATCGCCACTGCCTCCGCATCGCGCGCGTTGATGTCCGGACCGCGCCGGCCTCGGATGCAGAACACGACGCGCAGCTCACGATGCTGTACGCTCTCCGCTACCTCGAACACGCCGGTGATGCTGTCCGGATGTCCTACCGTATCGTCGATGACGATGGGACCCCGATCGTATATGACTTCGAGTCGCCGCTTCGGAGGAGCGATGCGCGCCAGCCCTTCCCGTACGGCTTCGGGCGGTGCGCCCGCGATCAGGCCGGCGGCCGCGGCGAGCGTGGCGTTCGCTGTGTTCGGCCTGCCGAGCGTCTGCAGCTGAACGGGTACGGTGCACGGCTCGAGGCACGACCCGTCCAGTCGCGGCAGCGGCCGTCGAATCGTGAGAGAGATGCGCGTACCGCTCAGCGACAACGGCTCACGCCGCACCAGCACCCACGCCCCCCCGCCGCCGCACGATATTCGGGGGCCGGGATGTTGTCGCGCCGCCTGCCTCACCACACGGTCGCCAGCGGCGTAGCAGAGCGGCGCTTTCGGGGCGAGCGTATCGAGGAAACGCAGCTTTGCTGCGGCGTAGTTGCGGAATGAGCCATGATACTCGAGATGCTCCAGCATGGTCAGGTTCGTGAACACGCCGAGATCGTAGCGGAGCCCGCGGATGCGCTCCTGCACGAGTGCGTGACTCGTGACCTCCATCGCGGCGACGCTCACTCCCGCCGCTGCCATGTCGCTCAGCGACTCCTGAACAGTCAAGGCGCCGGGCGTGGTGTTCGGGCTGTCAGCCCCTCCTCCCGGGAACCGGATACCGAGCGAGCCCATCGTGCCGGCACGGATCGCCGCCGCGGCGAGGATCTCCGCGAGCATGGCGAGCACGGATGTCTTGCCGACCGTACCGGTGATTCCGACCATGCGCACCCTGCGAGCCGGGTAATCGAAGAATGCCGCGGCAAGCTCCGCGAGCGCGTTGCGTGCGTTCGGAACGCGAACGATAGGAACGCCCGCTCCGGCGAGCGCTTCGAGCGCGGGCGGGTCCTCTCCGCCCGCTTCAATGACTATGGCCGCTGCGCCGCGCTCGACAGCCTCGGTGATGTGACCCGTGCCGTCCGCCGCTGCGCCCCGAACCGCGACGAACACGTCCCCCTGCTCGACCTGTCGTGAGTCGTCACGCACGCGCCTGACGTGCATACGTCGCGCACTGTCCGGAAGTCTGATGTCAGGCTGATCCTGGAACAACTGCTCGAGTGTGCGCGGCGTCATGGTCTCTCTTGTGAACGGTCCTGTGCAGCGATGAAAGAAGCGTTCCTCCGGCCGGAGCTGCACAGCACCGCGCCCGCAATTCGCCGCGCGCGAGCGCCGGGTCCTCTCGGGACAGCAACACGGGCATTTCATTTTCGCCGCGCGTGGTGCAGCTTTATCCGGACTGTCCGCGCCGTCCCGAACCAGGTTACAGATGCCCTCATTGCTTTTCCCCACCGGCACCGCACCGCGCGAGGCCGAGCACGGGACATTTCGCTGCCCTGCATGCGAAGGCGTGCACCCGTACACCCGTGTCGTCGTCGGCCGGGTGATGCGCTTCTTCGCGATCCAGCTGCCGGCCGGCGTGTACGGGGAGTACGTCGAATGCCGAACCTGCCTCTCCACATACCGGCCATCGGTGCTCGCATTCGGCAGCGAGCACGAGCGCACCGGCATAGCCGCCGAGTACGAGCGTGCCCTGCGGCGGGTCCTCGCGCTCCTCGTCATCAGCGACGGCCGCATCGATAACGCGGAGATCGCGACCGTCCAGCGCGTATACTCGGCGGTGACCGGGTCTCAGCTCTCACGCCAGGCCGTCATCGAGGAGTCACGCGACGTCGCGGAGCACCCCACCAGTGCTGCGCGCTATCTCGCCGACGTGGTCGGGTATCTGAACGACCGCGGCAAGGAGCAGGTGCTGCGCGGGGCCGCCCTCGTGACCGGGGCGGATGGCCACGTACACGAGGCGGAGGCGGAGCTGGTCCGGCGCCTGGGCGCGGTGATGCAGCTCGATGAGGAGAGAATCGAGTACGTGCTGCGGTCCTTCACCTGAT
>DATABQ010000276.1:0-2979 GCA_036259495.1 Longimicrobiales bacterium
CCCCCCCCCCCGCATCCGGCGCCCGTGAATCCTCCGCCTCAGCACGCAGCTCGGCTTCACGCTCGCGGAGCGCGGCGTTCAGGCGTGACTCCGCATACACGGCCCCGGCGAGCGCGGCCTCACGCGCACGCCCCAGGTCCAGCTGGTTCATCGCCGGCGTGCGACTCGCCTGCGTGCGGAGCGCCGCGTCCAGGCCAACGGCGCTCAGCGCGACGATCAGCCACAGCGCCGCAATCAGAATGAACCCGTGACGCTGTCTCATCCCGCACCCGTGGTGGCCGCACGGATCGGATAGCGAAGGAGAAGCGGAAGCGAGTCGCCCGCTGCCGGGGTCAGCGTGATCTCGATCGCGCGGGGCAGGCCATTACGACCCTGCCACAGGTCCACCCATTCGGTGAAGCCGTCGTCGGACGAGGTGAGATAACGAATCTCCATTGATGCCGCCTCCGGCACGATCTCGAAGCGCCGTGGCTCCTCGCCCATCCGACTGCCCGTCATCTCCGCCACCAGGCCCTGCTCCGGCGTCTCGGGATCGACATCGATATACAGGCCAACGGACGTATACGGTCCATCGATCGGCGTGCGGGCGGTCGTCGGGAAGTAGAGCAGGTCCTGCATGATGCCATCCAGGTCCTGCTGCATGCCTTCGAACTGCTCGCCCGTCGGCGCCCGGTATCGCGCTGCTGTCAGCCAGTTCACGAGCAGTGCACGCTGCGATGCGCCCGCGACCGCATCGTTCGCGGCCGCCTCCGCACGGTCGCCGTAACCGCGAACGGTGCCGAGTGCGGCCATCCCTGACAGCAGCACCAGCGATGCGACCGCGAGCCCGACCAGCACCTCGAGCAGCGTGAATCCCGGACGTAATCTGGTCAAAAGACTCTCACTTCGCGCTCGCCACCGGTCGTGAACTGCGGCTGCGGCTCGTGCAGCAGCGTACGCAGCGCGAACTCCTCGCCTTCACCGCTCACGAGCACGGCCGCCGTGAAGAGATCGTACTCGCCGTCGACAGTCGCGATCTCCGCGCGCCAGGTGTAGTCGGCGAACGGCTCCGGGAACGTGCCCTCGAGAATGGAGTCGGGCGGTGCCGTAAGCCCATCGTACTCCAGCGATCGCAGCACTGCCATGCGCTCCTGGGCGAGACTCTGCGCCGTGAGGAGATGCGCGGCCTTGCCGGCGGTCCGTACCTGCGCTGCCGTGGCCGCGAGCAGTGCGATCGAGATGGTGCCGACGATCGCGAGCGCGACCAATGCCTCCAGCAGCACGAAACCGGGGCGTGCACGCGACGCGATGCGCTTACGAGTCACCGCATCGGCCGCGCGTCCGCTGGGCATCGTGCGCGGATCACTGGATAGTCGCATGGCCGTTCCACGGATCGATCGTCACGAGATGCTCGCCGGCAGGCGTGCTCAACACGAGTGAATCGGCGAACGCGGCGCCGGTCGCGGAGAAGCGGAACCGCGCGCGCGACTTCGACAGCTGTAGACGTACGCTCGCCGGCAGGTCGAGCGGCTCTCCCGCGGCATGCATACGGGCCGATCCGAACGCACTGTCCGGCGTCGATGGGAATGTGGTGTCCGGCCCGGCTTGCGACATGAGCCAGACACCGCCCGTCGCCGAATCGATCATCAGGGTTACGTCGGCACCGCTGCGGGAAGCGGAGTCGCGCGCGATCGCGAAGAGCCGGTCGAACTGAGCCGCTGCGACTGTGAGATCGTCATCCGCGGGCGGCGGCAGCAGAGCCGGCACGGTGATCGCCGTCGCCACAGCGAGAATGAGCATGACCACGACCACCTCGATGATCGTGAATCCGGCGCGCGCAGGCACCCGGAGTCGGAGGCAATGCGCGCGCACTGACATCATCAGAACGAGCTCGCGTTGACACCGTAGATCGCCTGAAGCAGTGCAAGCGCGACGAGCGCGACGAGTCCGCCGAACAGCACGATCATGGCAGGCTCCGCGAGTGCGACGAGCCGCTCCACCGCACGCTCGGTCTTCCGCTCGAGCATGTCGGCGGACTTGAGCAGGAAGTCGGACAGCCGGCCGGCCTCTTCACCGAGTGCGACGAGCTGCTGGAGCACGGGCGGAAAGATGCCGCGTTCGGCGATCGCGCCATTGAGCGAGCCGCCCTCACGCACACGCGTGCGAATCCGTTCCGTCTCATCCCGTGCGACGGGGTCTGCCATGCAGTCGCGCGTATCGGCGAGTGCGTTCAGGAGCGGCGCTCCGCCGGCCAGCAGCTCGCCGACCATGCGTGCGAACGAGGCGGCGAGCGCCTGCCTGCGCCAGGCGCCGACGATCGGCAGCCGCGTCAGCAGCACGGCCGCAGCGCGGCGGCCGGCGGCAGTCGCGCGCAGCCACACGACCAAGCCGATCAGTGCCGCCGGCACGAGCAGCAGGACGCGCCAGTGCTCCTGCGCAGCTGTCGCAACGCCAAGCACGACGGCCGTGGTGCGCGGCAGCGATGCACCGGAGGAAAGCAGCAGGTCCGCGAAGCGCGGCAGGACGAACAGCACGAGGAGCAGAACGGACGCTGCGCCGACTACTGCAAGCAGCGCGGGATAAATCGACATCGACACCAGCTTCCAGCGCAGCTCATCCTCGCGCTCGAGATGCGCTGCCAATCGTGCGAACGCATCGTCCAGCGCACCGCTCTTCTCGCCGGCGCGGACTATGCCCACGTACAGCGCAGAGAACAGCTGCGGATGCTCCGCCAGCGCCGCAGCGAGCTCCTCGCCCCGATCTACCCGTGCGCGAACCGCATCCAGCGCCGGCCGCGCGCGCTCCGGCGCCGTCGCCACAGCGGCGCGCAGCGCGCGCGACAGAGGCATGCCCGCGGGCAGCAGCGCGGCGACCGCACGGGTGAAATCGAGAACTGCTCGCCGCCGACCGAACGTGAATCCGCCGCCACCCGCTTCCGCCGCTTCCGCAACATCGAGCACCAAAAGGCCGCGCGTCTCCAGCTCGAGCGCGACCGCACGC
>DATABQ010000277.1:0-1562 GCA_036259495.1 Longimicrobiales bacterium
GCGATGGCGTAGGTCGCTTCGCCACCCGCGTAGTACATGAACGATGGCGAATCGCGCACATCCTCCATGACGGCAGCCACACGCTGCGGGGGTATGCTGTCCGTGCTGATCTCGCTGTATGCGTCGACAGGAGTCGGCTCGGCAGGCGAAAGGCCGGCGGCGCGGCGCCAGTCGAGCTCCGCAAGGTGATAGTGAATGGCTTCGCGCATGATCGCCGCCGGATCGCCGCCCTGGCTGAGCGCCGGCGGGAGCCCGCCGTCCATGGTGAATCGGTCCGTGTCGATCAGCTGCTCGACATGATCGCCCACAATCCGACGGACCGTGCTGTCCGCCTTTCCTTCCAGCGGATCGTACTTGAAGTACAGCAGACTCGGCCAGGCCTCGTGCCACAGCGTGTCGCGCGCTTCATCCACGATCGTGATAGAGATGTCCAATGAATCGAACGTGGGTCCGCGCGCTGCCGCGATCGCAGTTTCGCTGACACCGTCGCCGGTCAGATCGACGGCACGCTGACGCCGGTACTCGACCGGGCCGGCGTCCGGCCATTCATCCCGTGCATGCGATGCCCCCGCATCGGGAACGGTCGCGAGGCTGTCCGCACCCGGGGATCTCGCCAGTGTATCGGCAACTCCCGGGTCCGCGTCCGGCGAACCCTGCGCGCACGCCGCGAGCAGCACGGCGGCACCTGCCGCACGGACGGCGCGCATCACGAGAGCAGCAGGTCGACCGCGTGCGGGAACGTCGGCACACGATGGAAGTGGTCGGCTACGGGGTCGACGAGGTCGTATTCCCATGGGTCGGACGTCTCCACCAGAATCGCGTTGGCGCCGGCTTCCAGCGCGGGATTGATGTCGCTGCGCATGCTGTTTCCCACCATCCATGCGCCGCCGGGATCGGCGACGCCGTACCTGGTCAGTGTCTGAAGGAACATCTCCGCATCCTTCCTGTCGCAGACATGCACACGATCCTCGCGCACGATGTCGATGATGCCGGCACCGCGGACACATTCGAGCTGGTACTGCATGTCCCCGCTCTGCGTGTAGACGATCGTGGGGAGCTCGGCTGACAGTCGGCGCAGCGCATCGAGTGCGCCTTCGAATGCGGGCGGCGGTCCGTAGACGCCGCGGCCGAGCTCAGCGCAACGCTCCATCACTTCGCGGTCGAGCGCGATACCGTGCGTGTCGCAGAGGCGCTGGTAGGTCTCGACGAAGGAAGGCTCCATGCGCCTCGGGCCGAGGCCGTACTTCGTCCGCATACCGGGATCGACCTGGTTGTACAGCATGTCGTACGCCACATCTTCAGCGAAACCGGCTTCACGCATGAGCGCGAGCAGCGAACGGCGCGCGTTCTGGAAACGCGGGCCGGTATCGACGAGTGTGTCGTCGAAGTCGACGAGTATCAGGTCCTTCATGAAAACGGTTCCCTTCAACGATTTACCGCACCGGACGCGGAACCCATTCTGCAGATCGACCCGCTCCGAAATGCCGGCGTCCCACAGTGCGCGGCCAGCTCAGCGGCAGGAAAGCGAGTCGCGCTTCACCTGTCCTAGCGCGATTCCGGCC
>DATABQ010000278.1:0-4988 GCA_036259495.1 Longimicrobiales bacterium
CTCCGGGCGACACGCTCCAGCTCGCCAGCTTCCGTGGCAGGGACGGACGCTGCATCGATGCGCAGGGCACGCGCACCTGTGGTCTGGAGTTCACACCCGGCAGCGGCTGGCAGCTGCTGTCCGGCATGCGCCCCGAATCGCAGGGCGGCGGAGTCCTCCTGAACGCCGCATGGCTCGCCATCCTGCTCCTGCCGGTCGGCTTCCTCGCCCGGCCTCGCACTGCGCTCGTCCTGCTTCTCGCGATGATCTGGTACATCGCCATCCGCCTCCCCGTCGATACCATCCTCGCCGCAGCGCCGTGGCCGGAGATCGTCGGCAGCGTGGCCGGCGTCGCCGCGGGTCTGGCCATCCGACGGCTGGTCGCACCGCGCTCCGGACCTCCGGCCGCACCGGCGGTCGAGGAGACCGTCGCGATCTGACTGTTGCGCCCGTCCGGCACTTTCCTACATTCCGCTGGTTCGTGTGTAGTGGTCGCGCATCATGCGGGCAGCGTCCGGGGGGTACAGGCGAGGCGCTCGGAATGGTGTAGTGCCTGTGCCGCAGTATCTTCACCACCCTCGATCATTCTCGCGCGCGGGGGCACGTGATCTGCCCCGTTCGCGCGCCCGATCCTGCATGGATCGCTTTCTCAGGGGACGTTCAAATGAAATCAGGCGGGCCGCGCTGGCCCTCTCCCGGGCTGCTGGCTGCGGCCCTCATGATGTTCTGGTGCCTTCCGGCCGCTGCGCAGAGCCCTACGACGGGGTCGCTCGGCGGTCAGGTGGTGGAGCCATCCGGAGCCGCGACCACCCAGGTCCTGGTGACGATGTCGGATTCCGCCCATGGCGTGCATCGCATGGCGTCGAGCGATCGCGACGGCCGCTTCGGCTTCCGTCTGCTGCCGGCGGGCGAGTACGACCTGGTGGTCGAGAAGCTCGGCTACGTGCCGCGTCGCATACTCGATGTACCGGTTCGCCCCGGCCGTGAGCTGAATCTCACGGTGGTGCTGGAGCCCACGAGCAGCACATCGCCGCCGCTGTCGGAGACGCGGTATGGAGGAGCGGTCCTGCGCCGCGGGCTGCCGGGCGCATCCCTGTGGATCGACGAGGCCGTCATCGACGTCGTCCCCGCACGACGCAATGCTCTGGGCGACCTGCTGCGCCTCACGTCCGTGGCGGGTCCGGACCTGTCGTCGGAAGGGCTGCCCCCATGGCTCTCCGGCACGGAGATCGACGGCGTCCGGATGCGCTCCGCGGGCTCGACGTTTCTGAGCGGCACGCAGGTGCGCGGTGCGGCCGTGCCGTTGAACGGCATCGCGTCCGCGCGACTCGCCATACAGGAGCTGGACGTCGAGTCCCGTGGAGCGGCCGGCGCGCAGCTCAATGCGCAGACGCGCACGGGGTCCGGCAGCACGAGCATCGATGCCGCAGCAGACTGGTCCGGCAGCGCTCTCCCCGGAGCCTCCTTTGCCGATGACGCGGATTCGTTCAACGAGGTGAATGCGCGCGCAGCCATTGCCGGACCTCTCGGCGACAGCTCGACGTTCGCGATCGGCTTCGACATGCGACGCGTGCGCGAGCCGCTGTCCGCGGCGTGGCCGGAATCCGAAGCAGCGGCCGCCCTCGTGGAGCTCGCGGGTGAGCGGGACGTGGACCTGAGCGGCTACGGCTCGCCGGCGCTCGCGTACGACGAGGCCATCTCCGCATTTGCTGGCGCCGACATCGCGCTGAGCGAGAGTCACCGCCTGCGGCTCGGAGCCCACGGCTCGACACTGCCGCGGGTGAGCACGTACGACAGGAGCTCCGGTCTGCGCTCGGAGCTGGAAGGTCACGAGGCGATCGCCAGCGTCTCGCTGTTCTCGATCTTCGGAGACCGCACCGCCAATGAGCTGCGCGCCGGTTTCACCAGCAGCGATCGAACGTCGACGGACACGGACTCGCTTTCGCCGGTGTTCATCGTCGAGGACGCTCTCTCGTTCGGCTCGCTGCACCCGGGCAGCAGTGCGGCCGCACGCAGTGTCAGCGTCACCGATGCGCTCCATTACCGCGCGGGCGCGCATGCTCTGAAGTTCGGCGCCGCCGCACGTATCGACATGCACGATGTCCAGCATCGCGCCGGCGCGGCCGGCGAGTATCTCTTCGCCAGCATCGATGCCATGCGCGCGGACAGCGGCGTGTTCCTGAGCACGGTCGGCCCCGCGGCGGGCGCGGACTGGTCGGACCTCACGTACTCCGCGTTCGTGCAGGACGTCTGGACTGCGGTGCGCGGCCTGGACGTGAGCATCGGTGTGCGCGCCGATCGGATGTCGCTTCCGGTCGACAACGTGCGCCGCGACACCGAATGGCTGCGACTGAGCGGCCTCGCCAATGACGATGTCCCCGCCTCCCGGTGGCTCGTCAGCCCTCGCGTCGGCGTCACGTGGGATCCGTCAGGCGACCAGCGCTGGATACTGCACGTCGCCGGCGGCATCTACCACGACGCCGTAGATCCGCTCCTGCTGTCGCAGTGGCAGATCGACGACGGCAGGGCGGACAACCGCGCCGCCGTCGGCACTGTGAGGTGGCTGGAGCCGATGACGTACGACGTCGAGATGCCGCGCCTCACGGTGCTCGCGTCGTCGTTCGCGCCGCCGCAGAGCACACGCGTCACGGCGGGCATCGCGCACAGCCTCGATGCGCGGACGTCCGTTCACGTCAGCGGTGTCATCCGCCGGACCACGAACCTGCCGCGGAGCACGGACCTCAACCGGCTGCCGCTGCCCGCTGCGCGCGATCAGTACGGCCGTCCGGTCTATGGCGAGCTGGTGAAGCAGGGCGGTCTGCTGGTGCGCGAGCCGGGAACAGGACGCCGGTTCTCCGAATATGATGAGGTCGCCGCGATATCGGCCGACGGCGAGTCCGACCACTGGGGCGTGACGGTCGGCATCGATCGCGATCTCGCGGACGGACTGGGCGTCCTCGCGCGCTACACGTACGCGCGCACTACCGATAACTGGTTCGGTGCGGCGCAGGGCGGCTGGATGGTGCCGCTGCCGCAGGACGCCGGCGACGAATGGCTCGACGGCACCTCGGACTTCGATGTGCCGCACCGCCTGAGCGCAGCGCTGTTCTACCGCGCTCCGTTCGGCGTCGAGCTCGCCGGCGTGTATCGTCTCGAGTCCGGGCTGCCGTTCACGCCCTCGTTCCGCACGGGCGTCGACGCGAATGCGGACGGAAGCCTCCGCAACGACGCCGCGTTCGTCGACGGCGGCATCGCCGGAATGGACGAGCTGATGAGCGAATGGTCATGCCTCGGCGAGTCCGAAGGCGCCCTCGCAGCGCGCAACTCGTGCAGGACGGACGCCGTGCACACACTCGACCTGCGTGCCGCCGTCACCGTGCTGCGCTTCGCCGGGGCGAGTGCTTCGCTGGCCATCGAGGCGTTCGATCTCCTCGAAGGCACGCGCACCGTTCCCGACGCCGCGCTCTATCTGATCGACCCGGCGGCCGACCTGGTGACGGATACGGAAGCGCGCACCGTAACGGTGCCGCTCATCGTCAATGAAGCGTTCGGAACCGAGCTCACACGCAGACACTCCGGGCGGAAGCTCCGTCTCGGTATCTCGCTGAACTGGTAGGATCACATGCGCAGCACCCTCCGCATTGCGTTCATCGCCTCGCTCGCACTCATCGCCTGCGAGGGTGGTGGCGGCGTCGTCGGCATCGATGACACCGGTGTCGTGACCGGCGTGGCATACGTCGACCGCGATGGCAGCGGCACCGTCACCGGCGCCGACGTGTCCGCGCAGGGCGTCGCGGCCGCACTGGTGCTGGACGCGACCGGCGATACGGTTGCCCGCGCGACGACGCGCACGGATGGCACGTTCACCATGAGCGACATCCCGGTCGGCCGCTATCGCCTCGTCGCGGCGCTCGGCACTGTCGGCGATACGCTCGCGATCGAGCAGGTCGTCGATCCGGATGTCTCCGTCGCTGCGCGCGACACGGCTGTGCGCACCATCCGTCTCGGCTACCCGACCACCACGGTCACCGACATCCGCGACCTGCCGGTCGGCCGCCGTGTCATCGTCGCAGGCATCGCGTTGAACGGCTGGACCACGTTCGCCGACTCCACCGTGCACATCCAGGACGCGACCGGCGTCGTCCGCGCCGTGCGCGTGCTTCAGTCCTCGCTCCAGGCCGGTGACAGCGTTCGCGTGCTCGGCAGCACCGGCACGGCCGCCGACCACGTCGTCCTCGCCGATGCCGCCGCACAGATCGTCGCACCCGCGCGCGGACTGCCCCCGATCGATTCCGTCGGAACCGGCGATGCGGCGGCAGCGCAGGGCGTGCTCGAGAACGGCCAGGCACGCGTTGCGGGCGCCCTCGTGGTCGACACGAGCATCGTGGCGGGCGATCTCGTCCTCGGCGTCGACGACGGCAGCGGCCGCCTCGAGGTGGTCCTCGACCGGCACGTGCAGTTCAACGCCGCCGAATACGTTCCCGGCGCGACGTTCAGCGGCGCAGGCGTGCTCGTCCCCGGCGCCAGCGCCGGTACGTGGCGCCTCAAGCCCCGCGATCGCACCGAGGCGGTGATCACGTTCCCCGCCGTCACGATCGCAGCCGCGCGCGCGACCGCCGCCGGCTCACGCGTCGTCGTGCAGGGGCTCGCGCTGAACGCCGTCGGCGCGTTCGGCGATTCCACGCTCCATGTCATGGATGCGACCGGCTCCATCCGCGCCGTCCGCGTCTCGACCGGCGCCGGCGGCACCGCCGCCGCGGGCGACAGCGTGCGCGTGCTCGGAACGATGACCACGCGCGATGGACAGCCCGCCATCACGAACGCCACGGCGGTCGTCACGCGCGCAGCCGTCGGACTCCCCGCTGCCGACTCCATCGCGACCGGTACCGCGGCGGGTGCCGCGGGCGGCAGCCGCGACGCCGCACAGGTCCGCATCGGCGGCACCATCATCAGCTCGCAGACGACGAACGGCGATCTCATCCTCGGCGTGGACGACGGCTCCGGACGTG
>DATABQ010000279.1:0-12498 GCA_036259495.1 Longimicrobiales bacterium
GTGTGCTCTCCTCTTCGGAGTACGCAAACGCGCCCAGGTGATCGAACCGTATCTCCTCCAGCAGAGCGAGCATCTCCTCGAACTCCTCGTCGGTCTCGCCCGGAAATCCGACGATCACTGTGGTGCGCAGCGCCACGTCCGGCACCGACGCGCGCAGCCATGAGACGCGCTCACGGATCGTCGCCTGCCGCTCCGGCCGCCGCATGCGCTTCAGAACGCTGTCGCTGCCGTGCTGGATCGGCATGTCGATGTACGGCACGATGCGCGGCTCGCGCGCCAACTGCTCGACCAGTGCGGGATAGATGCCGGACGGATACATGTAGAACAGCCGCAGCCATGGGATGCTGGTGCCCGTCAGCAGCGCATCGAGCAGTTCCGGCAGCAGACCGTGACGGCGAGCTTCTCCGGACCCACGCGCCGGTGTCCGCGCGCCGCCGACCGCCGTTGCCGCTCGTTTGCCGGCCGGTACAGCACGATCGAGATCGGAGATGCGGGCGCCGGCGGCCACTCCGGCCATACCCGCGAACGTCTTCCCGATGAACCACTCCTCGCCGCTGCTCTCCGCGCCCCGCAGAATGTCGCGACCGTACCACGTCGTGTCCTGGCTGATGAGGTTGAGCTCGACCACGCCTGAAGCTTCGAGCTGCTGCGCCTCGCGCACGAGCATGTCGATCGGAGTGGATCGATGGCGGCCGCGCATGAGCGGGATCGCGCAGAACGCGCACGTATGATCGCATCCTTCGCTGATCTTCAGATGCGACGTGTGCGGCGTCGATGTCGAAAGCAGACGGAGCGGCTGCTCCATCGTCGGCACTGCACTCTCGCGCAGCAGGCCGCGCGCGCGCAGCTCGGGCACGAGCGTCTCGGCTTCGGTGAGGCCGAGGAACAGGTCCACTTCGGGAAGCTCATCCTGCAGCTCCGCCTTGTAGCGCTGCACCATGCATCCCATTGCGACGACCGCGCGGACTCTGCCCTCCTGCTTCAGGCGCACTGCGTCCAGGATGGCATCGACAGACTCCTCTTTTGCAACATCGATGAAGCCGCACGTGTTGATGACGATCACATCCGCATCTGCCGCTTCGCCGATGACACGCGCGCCCGCGCCCGCCAATCGCGCGAGCAGCCGCTCGCTGTCCACCGTGTTCTTGTCGCATCCGAGCGTGACCACTCCGACCCGCGGCGCATCCGCCGGCAGATCCACCACCGGAGGAGCGTCGCGCTGCGTGCCCAGCACCGGCAGACCCGCTCGTCTCAACGTGCTTCTCGCCATTCCCCTGCCTTCAAACGAAACGCCCCGGAACCGCAATATACCCGGCCCCGGGGACGTCATCAAACCAATGTACCACCACTATCCCACTCGCACGATCCGAACGTCGGCGGGCGGCGTGAACCGGAACACCGTCGGCGCTATGGACGTGTTCACCTTCAGATCGGAGAGGTCGAAGCGGCGGATGCTGCCGTTGTGCTCCGTGATCTCGAAACGCCGGGCGAGAGAGTCGCGCCGGTCGAACCAGACCTTGAGGGAACGGTACTCCGCACGATTGCGCGGCACCAGCGTCATCACGTCGGCGGGCCGGCCGTTCACGTTTTCCTGCCCCTCGAGCGTATAGCGGAACCGCTCCGTGGGATTGCCGACGAACTGCGCCTGGAGATCGACACCACCGCCGGCGCCGGGGGATGCCGGGGTCTGCGTCGCCTGACGCGCATCGATGCTCGGCTGGTAGACGTAGAAGTGCTCGCCGTCGCTCAGGAAAACATCGCCGGCCGGATCGGTGAAGCGGAGCGCGATGCGATCGGGCCGCTGCTGGTACAGCGTGCCGCGACTCGTCGTCTCCTGTCGCAGGAGTGGATTGTCGAAGTGCATGACGAAGCTCGCCTGCATCGAACGCACATCCTCGTACGCAGCGGCTGCACGACGCAGAATGGCCGCACCGTCGTCCTGCGCCGACTCCTGCGGCTCCTGATCACTCGAAGGCGTTTCTGCCGCATCCGATCCACCGCCGTTCTCCTGCGGTGGAGTCGAAGACGCAGGCGGCACGGCCTGCTCACCCGGTCCGCGGTTGCCGCGCGTCGGCTGGTCGGCCGTGCGCCGGTCGGGATCGTCCACGATCACCGGCGCGAGGCCGGGCGGCACATCGGTGGCACTGTCGAGCGGCGCCGGAACGCGCGCTTCCGCTGATGTATCCCCGCGCTCCAGGTCCGCGTCGACCTGGCCGCGTGCATCATCCGAATCGCCGCACGCCAGGGTGGCGAGAAGCATGCAGAGCCCGAGAATTCTGATAATTGCGTTCATATCGTTCAGTTCCCGAGTTAGCCATCCACAGAGCGTGCTACACACTCCGACTCGAGGCCGTTCCTCTCAGTCATCGCCGCAGATGTGTCCGACCGATTCCATGCCGACGAGAACCTCGCGCGGCTTCGATCCGTCCGGCGGCCCGAGCACACCCGCATTGTGCAGCTGGTCGATGATGCGCGCTGCGCGCCCGTATCCGACGCGCAGCCGACGCTGCAGCAGCGATGTCGACCCCTGCTGGAACTGTACGCAGATCTCGGCCGCCTGACGGAACAGCGCGTCGCGCTCCTCGAAGAACGCGGCATCATCATCGCCGCCCGCTTCCGCGGCCTCGCGTGAGCGAACCATCTCGAGGATGTCCTCCTCGCGCGCAGGCTTCTCTGCATCACGCTCCCGATACCAGTCCATCATCTGCTCGGTATCTTCGGTCGAGATGTACGCGCCCTGGATGCGCACGGGATCCGACGTGCCGGGCGGCTGGAACAGCATGTCGCCGTTACCGAGCAGCGCATCCGCACCGTTCTGATCGATGATCGTGCGCGAATCGACCTTGGAGCTGACGCGGAACGCTATCCTGCACGGGAAATTCGCCTTGATCAGGCCGGTGATGACGTTGACGCTCGGCCGCTGCGTCGCCACGACGAGATGGATGCCGATTGCTCGCGACTTCTGCGCGAGCTGAGCCAGCGGCTTCTCGATCTCCGCCTGCACCGACATCATCAGGTCCGCCAGCTCATCGACCACGAGCACGATGAACGGCAGCGGTCCGTCCGTGTACGTCCAGCGCTCCGGGTCGTCGTCCGCACCGACGGGGTTCGGGCGCCGCAGCGGCGCGCCTTCTTCTGCGCGCTTGTTGAACTCGGCGAGAGAGCGTGCGCCGTTCTCCGACAGCAGCGCGTACCGACGCTCCATCTCCAGCACGGCCCATTTGAGCACCGTCGCTGCATCCTGCGGATCCGTGACGACCGGATGACGCAGGTGCGGGAGATCGCCGTAGATGCTGAGCTCGACCATTTTCGGATCGACCATCAGCAGTCGCAGCGTCTTCGGTGAGTGTTTGTAGACCAGGCTCGTGATGAGCGTGTTGATGCAGATGGACTTCCCTGAACCGGTCGCACCCGCAATCAGCAGGTGGGGCATCTTCGCGAGATCGGCCACGTAGGGTCGCCCGTTCAGGTCCTTGCCGAGCGCGAGGGGCAGCGCACCGCGTGCGCGCTGGAACGTCGCGCTCTCGAGGATGCGGCGGAGATAGACGACCTCCGGCTCCGGGTTCGGCACCTCGACACCCACCGCTCCCTTGCCCGGGATCGGTGCGACGATGCGGATGCTCGGCGCGCGCAGCGCCAGCGCGAGGTCGGCATCGAGCGCCGCGATACGGTTCACCTTCACACCCGGTGCGGGCACCACCTCGAACTGCGTGACGACGGGACCTGTCGTGCGGCCGCCGATCTGGCTCTCGACCTTGAACGTGCGCAGCGTATCGACGAGCACCTGCCCGAGCCTGTCGTAATGCGCCTCATTCGCCGCGTGGTCCCCGGGCGGTGGCTCGCTGAGCAGCACGAGCGGCGGCGTCTCCGTCGAGTCCGGATCACCGGTATCCTCGAGCACGATCGCGGGCTCCGCCTTCTTCCGCCGCAGCAGCCTGGGCACCAGCGAAGCGGCTTCGGGTGCAGCCTCTTCGGCCTGCGTCGGCGGCTCCAGCATACCGGCCATGACGGGCTCCGGCACTGACATGGGCGGCTCCACCTCTGCTGGTGGGGCCGGGGTCGCACGGAATGCACGGATCCGCCGCACCGCGGCACCCACCGGGTTCCAGCCGATGGTAGCGACCGAAAGCGCGACAAGCAGCACCAGCAGCGCGAGCGCGGCGCCGAACTTTCCGAGCAGTGCCGCGAATGGCAGCATGAGCGTGCGACCCACCCACCCGGCACTGCTGGCGGGCAGCACCTCGGTGAAGGCATAGCCGGTATCGGCCGCAAACAACGCTGCTGCGCCCGGCAGGAACACGGCGAGCCCGAGCAGCAGCGCGCCCACACGGAGCGCGCGCTCACCCTCGACCCAGTCGAAGAACGCTGCACCCGCGAGAGCGAGCATGGCCGGAATGAGAATGACACCGATGCCGATGGCAGCAATGGCGCCGTTCGAGAAGAGCGCGCCGAGCACGCCCATCACATTGCCGGCGGAGAATACGTCGAGTGCCGCGCCGCCGAGCGTGGTGACGGGCAGGAGGCTGAGCAGAGTGAATACGCTCAACGAGAAGAGGCCGATGCCGAGAAGCTGTCGACGTTGACTACTGCCGATCATGCCGACGATCTGCTACAGACGAATACGGTGCTCATCGAGAACCGGCACGACATCGTAGCGGTCCTCCCGGGCACAGAAAACAATGTCTTCACGGCGACCGATACTCTCGAGCAGCCGGCCGCCTTCCGTACGTGCGAGCGTGCGCGCGGACGGCGCGGAACGCGACAGGCGCAGCGCCGCGTGCAGTGCATCATTGCCGGACACGGCGCCCGCGAGCTCGCGCAGCATGCGGGCGATGCGGCCGGCGCAGATGGCGTCTTCGAGCGCGAAGTGCGCTTCGCGCCCGGCACACAGCAGCAGAGCATCACTCTCCAGCTCCACGAGCCGCTGCGCGACCGCGCGCGCATTGAGCAGCGAACCGACCAGACAGGTGCTGCCGGCCGCGCCCGCGAGCACTGCGTTCGTTCCGTTCGTCGTGGTCATGACGAGCGTCTTGCCCGCTACGCGCTCGCGCGTGAACTCGACCGGCGAATTTCCGAGGTGGAAGCCGCGAATGGCCTCACCGCCGCGCTCACCGCACAGCAGCACGTTGTCGCGGCCGATCTCTTCCGCCTTCCGGACCGCATCATCGACTCCGCCAACGGGCAGGATCGCGCGCGCACCGTTCACCAGCGCCTCGACCATCGTGCTCGTCGCACGCAGCACATCGATGACGACGACAGTGCGCCGGCCGACGGCACCCTTCACCTCGGCCGGCGTGAATGCTACATCGACTCTCACGCCGCGCTCGCCGCCTGCTCGCTCATGCGCCGCTCGACCAGCTTCGTGTCGAGGCGACCGGCAATCACATCCTCGTCGCTCAGCAGCTCGAGCAGGAACGGGATCGTCGTGTGGATCCCCTCGATGATGAAGGAGTCGAGCGCAATACGCGTCCGCACGAGCGCCTCTTCGCGCGTGTTGCCGTGCACGATCAGCTTTCCGATCAGCGAGTCGTAGTACGGCGGCACCACGTAGCCCGCGTACGCGTGCGTGTCCACCCGCACGCCCGGCCCGCCCGGCGGATGAAAGATCGTGATCTGCCCCGGACTCGGAGCGAAGTTGCGACTCGGATCCTCGGCATTGATGCGGCACTCGATGCAGTGTCCGCGCAGCGGCGGCGTCTCGCTGATCGAGAGCCGCTCGCCCGCTGCAACACGGATCTGCTCCTTCACGAGATCCACACCGGTGACCAGCTCCGTGACCGGATGCTCCACCTGGATCCGCGTGTTCATCTCCATGAAGTAGAAGCTGCCATCCTCGTCGAGCAGGAACTCGACAGTACCCGCGGAGAAGTAGCCGATGGCCTTCGCACCGCGCGTCGCGGCGTCACCCATCTGCTCGCGCAGCTCCGGTGTCAGTGCCGCGGAAGGGGCTTCCTCGATCAGCTTCTGATGGCGGCGCTGCAGTGAACACTCGCGCTCGCCCAGGTGGACGATCGTGCCGTGATGGTCGCCGATGACCTGCACCTCGATGTGACGCGGACGCGCGAGATACTTCTCCAGATACACGGACGCATCGCCGAACGCGGAACGCGCCTCGTTCTGTGCCATCTGGAGCTGCACCGCGAACGACTCCGCGTCCTGCGCTACACGCATCCCCTTCCCGCCGCCGCCCGCCGCCGCCTTGATCAGAACGGGGAAACCGATGTCGCGTGCAGTCTCCAGTGCCGACTCCGCATCCTCGATCGCGCCGGGGCTGCCCGGAACGGTCGGCACGTCGACGCCCATCATCGTCTTCCGCGCCGTCGCCTTGTCACCCATCAATCGGATGTGCTCGGCGGACGGTCCGATGAAGACGATGTCGCTGCGCTCGCAGATCTCGGCGAACTCGGCGTTCTCGGCGAGGAACCCGTAGCCCGGGTGAATGGCATCGGCACCGGTGACTTCTGCGGCGGCGATGATGCGCGGGATGTTCAGATAGCTGTCGCGCGCCTGCGGCGGACCGATGCACACGTCCTCGTCGGCAAAACGCACGTGCAGCGATTCGCGGTCAGCCTCGCTGTAGACGGCCACTGTACGTATGCCCATCTCACGGCACGCGCGGATGACACGCAGCGCGATCTCGCCGCGATTTGCGACCAGTACCTTACGAAACATGGATGCGCTATGCCGCAATCACTTCGAGCCGGATGGCTCGACGCGGAACAGCACCTGGCCATATTCGACCGGCTCGGTGTCCTCCACGAGGATCTCACGGATGACGCCGTCCACCTCGCACTCGAGCTCGTTCATGAGCTTCATCGCCTCGAGGATGCACAGTGTCTGACCCTTCGTCACCGTGGTGCCTGCCTCCACATACGGCGGCGCGTCCGGGGCCGGCGCGCGGTAGAACGTCCCGACCATCGGCGACTTGACGTCGACCAGATTGCTCTTTGGTGCGGGCGCCTCGGCAGGGGCCGCAGCGGGTGCGGCCTGCGGCGGCGCTGCTCCTGCGATCTGCGCGGGCGGAGCAGCGGCAGTGGGTGCCGCCGATGGAGCCGCCACAGGAACCTGCGGGAACGCCGGGAACGGCGACACCGCCGCTGCGGGAGTCTTCGCAATGCGGATCCGCGTGCCGGACCGGTTGATCTCGAGCGAATCGATACCGCTGTGGTCCACGGCGTCGATCAGACCTCGAAGGAATTCGAGGTCGGTCATGCCCTGAGCGGCATCGCCGCGCCCGTTTTCCTCTGCCGAGGCCGCCGCCGACGCGCCGCTCCGGCCTGTGCGCTTCCCAGAACTCTGGGCCATCTTCAACTCCCCCGGGGCGAATGGTCCGCGCTCAGTCGCGCAACCAGCCCTCGCAGTCCAAGTAGATAGCTTTCGGCACCGAAGCCGACCACCACGCCCAGCGCCCGATCGGCCAGGAGCGATGCATGCCGGAACGGCTCTCGAGCCGCCGGATTCGACAGGTGCACTTCCACAAACGGGCGCCCGACTCCGATCAGCGCGTCGCGCAGTGACACGCTCGTGTGCGTCAGTCCGCCCGCATTCACCAGGAACGCGTCCACCCGTTCCGCAGCCGCCTGAATGTAATCGATCAGCTCGCCCTCGGCGTTCGACTGGAACGTCTCGAGCTTCGCGCCAATCTCATCCGCCGTCCGCCGAAGCCGCTCCTCGATCTCTTCGAGCGTCTCGCGGCCATAGACCTCCGGCTCCCGCGTGCCGAGCAGGTTCAGGTTGGGTCCACTGACGACCGCGACTCTCACTTCCTGAGGCTCTGCAGCCACGACCGGAACATGTCCAGGTCATCGTCCTCGGACGAATCGTCTTCCGGCAGCGCTGTCGGCTGGAGATCCGATGCGTCGCCGGTGGACGCCGCCGCCGCCGGAGGCACGTCATTCTCCAGCTCCAGCGGTGTCCAGCCGCCCCCCGTATCGCTCCCCGTCACCGCCGCCTCCCCGACCGCTGCCGTGTCGGCATCCGCAGGCACCGACCACGCCTCGGGCGCTGCCTCATCGCCCGGCAGCCCACCCGCCTCACCCGCCAGCGCGCCCGGCTCACCTGCCGACATCGGCTCACCTGGCGATATCGGCTCACTCGGCGACATCGGCTCATCCGTGCCGACCGCCTCATCCGTGCCGAACGCCTCGCCCGCTACAGGCGCCTGCTCCCACGGCTCCTGCTCCGCCGGCGCCGACCACTCTGTCTCCGCGGCAGGGGACGGCGGATAGTCGACCGGCTCCGTATCCGGTGTCCACGCCTCCGTTTTGCCCGGTCCGTTCAGCCAGTCCGGCATCTCGACCTCGTCGGAGGCGTCGTTCGCGCTGACGGGCTCCGGCTGCGTCCACGGCCCCTGCGAGCCCGCCTTCCAGGACACGAGGTCCTGAAGGTACGCGCTGATCGGCTCGCCGGCTTCCGGCTCGTCCGACTCGCCGGTCCAGGCGTACGGCGTTGCCTCTCCCGCGGCCGTATCCGCCGGTGCCGTCCACGCAGCACCGACACCGTGCAGCCACACCTCGCCCGCTTCGTCCTCCTGCCGCGGGGGCGGTGCAGCACCGGCCGGGCCTCCGGCCGCCTCCTCCGCTTCGCGCAGCTTCGCGGCCAGACGCTCATCGTTCGGGCGGGCCCGGAGCAGCGCCCGGTACACGTCGGCCGCACGGTCGTGGAAGCCCTGGCTGCGATACAGCACCGCCATGGTCTCCGTGACGAGGCCGGGCTCGGAGCCGCGCCGCACCTCCGCAACCGGAGCTGACTCTGCGGCCGGCTCGGCAGCACCCGCCAGACCCATCAAATCCGCGCGACCGTGATCCGCCGCGTCCACCTCGGTTTCACCCGCGATTGCATCGAACGCGCCATAGGACCGAGGCTCGGCCGCGGCCGGCTCCAGTGGCTCGGCCGTGGCCGGCTCCAGTGGCTCGGCCGCAGCCGGCTCCAGTGGCTCGGCCGTGGCTGACTCCTGGGCCGTGTCCGACTCCGTCTCGGGCGGTTCGTCGGCCCCTGTGGCCCCGGACTCGAACGCCTCTGCATAGTCGAGCGACTCGAGGTCGCCGGCCGGTTCGAATTCGCTTCGAATGAAATCCGGCTCCTCGTGAGCGTCCTCTTCGGCGGACTGCGCGGACGCTTCCGGTTCGGCTGCCTCGCCCCCGGCGAACGCCGCCTGCTCGGCGTCTGCTGTCCCGTGGCTCTCATCATCGCCGGGCAGCAGCGTGAGAGAGGCATCCATGACATCGACGGCCACCGGCAGCTCGTCGGGCGGCGGCGGCTCCCGTCCCGCGCCACTCAGATCGGCGACGAACGATTCATCCGCATAATCATCGGCATCCGGCAGCGACCCGGCGTTCGCCAGGTCGCTGAGGTCGAGGTCATCGACGTATTCGTCCTCATCCTCGCCCGCCGACGGCTCGTACGACGGATCCAGAAGGTGAATCTCGACCGGTTCGGCTTCGTCTATGCGGCGAAGGTCGTCGATCTCCAGAACCGCTGCATCGTCGTCGTCGATGGAGGCGACGAAGTCCGACTCATCCTCAGCGCGTGGGGCGCCCCAGTGGCCCGGGAGATCCTCGGGCGCAGGCTCCGCGGCATGCTCGAGGGCGGTCGGCTCCGCTGCGTCGGGCGCAACCTCCGCTTCGTCGGCGGCAGACTCCGCTGCGTCGAACGTGGATTGTGCCAGGTACTCGCCGGCCCGGCGCTCCCCGATCTGCTCCGCAGCCGGCGGCTCGTTCGTGACCTCACCCTCCGCCGCGATCGTATCGAGTTCGACGAGGCCGTACTCGACCGGCGGCTCCTCCGCGTCTCCTGTCTGCCCGGGCGCAGCAGACCACGGTGTTATGTCGTCGGGGGCCGTGGCAGGGGGTGTGACGGCCGGCTCTTCGGCCTCGCTGATCGGTGCGGAGACGGCCGGCGCCTCCCGTTCCGCGTCTGCGTCGGCGGCTTCGAGCTCTGCACCTTCACCGGATTCCAGGACGAGCCCCGCGAATGCATCGTCCGTGTGCTCGTCGATGTCCGCAGCGGCGGCTCCTTCCGATGCGGTTTCACCTGCCGCCTCGCGCTCGACGATTTCGACGAGGTCACGCACCTCTTCGTTCGAGGGGTTCCGAATCAGCAGCTCACGATAATGCAGCGCCGCGTCCGCATTGCGGCCGGCCTGCCGGGCGATATCACCGAGCCAGCGGAGGGCCACGAGGTTGCCGCCGTCCAGCTCGAGCACTCTGCGAAATGCGATCTCGGCCTCGGCAGTGATCTGCATGTCGGCGAGTACGCGACCCAGCACGACATATCCGCTCGCCGAGTCGGGATGCCGCGCGAGCCCCTCATCCAGGATGCGGCGCGCGCGCTCGTGCTCGCCCGCCTTTCGATAGGCCTCGGCGAGATGCACGAATACCCTGCCGCCGGGATTGCCGGCATACAGGCCCTCGAGCTTTGCTATTTCTTCCCGGTGGGAATCGGCCATCCACCCGCTCCACATATTACGGAAGGCTACTGGGCGAGCGGACCAAGATAGGAACGGCCGCAGTACCGTGTCAACGCGCGTAGGCCCATGACCCGCAGTGAAATACCGGACTGTGAGTTGAACGGTCCGGCCGCCGGGGTTACTTTTCAGCGTTTATGCTCGTTCCTTCCATTCATCCCCGGACCGTTGCTGGTGGGAGTCTCGCGATATGATGCGTCAGATGAGAGAGAACACGAAGTGGATCATGCTGATCACTGCGGTGGCCTTCGTGGCTCTCATGGTGTTCGAGTGGGGCATGGACATGACCGGCCGCGGCACACAGGTGGCGGGCGGCGACATTGGTCGCGTGAACGGCGAAGCCATCAGCTATGAGGAATGGCTTGCCGTTTATCGCAACGTGTACCAGCAGCAGCAGAACGCGATCGACGGCCCGATCTCATCGGCGATGACGCGTCAGATCGAGGACGCGGCGTGGGACCAGATCATAACGCAGCGACTGCTGCAGCAGGAGCTCCAGCGCCGCGGAATCCGCGTCACGGACGAAGAGATTCAGCAGGCTGCGCAGATTGCGCCGCCGCCGGAGCTGCAGAGTGCGCCTGTGTTCCAGACGGATGGGCAGTTCGACATCAACAAGTACCACCAGTTCCTGTCGCAGCCGCAGGATCCTGCGTTCCTGTATCAGCTGGAGGCGTACTATCGCGATGTGATCCCCCGCAGCAAGCTGTTCTTCCAGACGTCGGCAGGGCTCACCGTGAGCGATGGGCAGCTCTGGCGGATGTACCGCGACGCGAACGAGACGGTCACGGTGGAATACGTTGCGTTCGATCCGGCGACGATCGTTCCCGAGAATCAGGTGAACGTCACCGACGCGGCGATTCGCGCCTATTACGAGGCGCATAGCGATGAGTTCATTCGTCCCGCGCAGGTGACCGTACGGTACGTATCGATGAACCGCGAGGCGCCGCCGGAGGACACCGCTGCGGCGCGTGAGCGCGCGATCGAGCTTCGCACCGCGGCGATGGAGGGCGCACCGTTCGAGGAGGTAGCGCAGCGCGCTGCGGATGGCTCGAGCAACCAGCGGCTGTATGGCGAGCTCTTCACGGCCTACCGCGGCCAGTCGGCTCCGCCACTCGACCAGGCCGTGTTTTCGACGCCGGCAGGTGAGCTGACCGAGCCGATTCTGACACAGGCGGGATACCACGTCGTGAAGGTGGAGAGCCGTGGAGGCGATTCGGCGCAGGTGCGGCAGTTCGTCGTGCCGATCGAGCTTTCACGCGCTGCCGAAAATCGCGTTCTGGACCGCGCCGACTCGCTCGAGGCCGTCACGGAGAGCATGGGCCTGGAGGCGGCAGCTCAGCGGCTCGGACTGCCCCTTCATACAGCGGAGCTGACACCCGCGCTGCCGGTCCTGCCCGGTGTGGGCGCGATCGATGAGGGCCTCGACTGGGCACTCGAGAACGAGCCGGGCAGCATCAGTGACGTCATGGAGACGGACGAGGCCTTCTATATGCTGGAGCTCGTCACGCGCCGCGACGAGGGACCGCTCACTCTCGAGGAGGCGACGCCGACGATCCGGGCCATCCTGCTGCGCGAGGGCCGCATCGAACGCGCCCGCGAGCTGCTCGCCGATGCGGAGAAGCGCGCGCTCGCCGGGGAGCCACTCCAAGAGATCGCCCGCGCACGGGGCGCCCGCGTATCGCAGGCCGGCCCGTTCACGCGCGGCGAGGGCGTGCCTGGCCTCGGGCGCCTGAACGCAGCCATAGGGGCGGCATTCGCCCTTCAGCGGGGGCAGACGAGCCCGCTGATCGAAGCGGATGGGCAGCTCTTCCTCATCCGTGCGATCGACAGGACCGAGGCGAGCCGGACTGCCTGGCAGGCCCAGCGCGACGAACAGCGTGCACGGGTGCTCCAGGCGCTCGGCGACGCGCGCTGGAACCAGTACCTGCTCGCGCTCCGGCAGAACGCCGAGATCGTAGACAACCGGGCGGCGGTCCTGCGCGGCCCGGAGCCGGAGGCGGCGGGGCTCTAGCGGCCCCGCTCCAAACCGGAAG
>DATABQ010000280.1:0-3736 GCA_036259495.1 Longimicrobiales bacterium
TCCCAAACAGACCACGCAGTCACTGTTCGGCTGGCTGGTGAAGACCGTGCAGTCGACGCTCGCCCTGCTGCTCGGCAGCGACGGCGGCCTGCTCAGCATCCTGAACCACGTGCTCGCCGTCCCGGCCGGCGCAGTGGACGAGCCGACGCTCTTCTCGATGACGGTGCTGCAGAACGGCTATGTCGAGGTGGAGCTGACGGCTACGCCGAAGTCGCTCCTCAGACGGCTGTTCTTCTGGCGCCGTATCGAGGAAGTGAACTTCAACGTGCCCGTGGAGCTCTCGCTCTCGTACGCGAACGCGACGAACGTGACGGACCCCTCGCGCCTGAAGATCATGCGCGTGAACCCGGATGGCCGTCACGAGATCCTGCCGAGCACGATCGATTACGAGAAGAAGACTGTCACGGCGGAGCTCGATCATTTCTCGCGCTACTGCATGATCGCGAACTGATCGCGAGCTGACACGAACCTGCCATGACGATTGCGGAGCGGATCGCGGCTGCGCGTGCAGCAGAACGCGACGGTGATTGGGATGCAGCGCTGACTCACTACGAGTCGGCGTTCGCATCCCTCACATCCGGCGGGACAGCGGCTGAAGCTGCCGATCTGTTCCGCTGGATCGGCTCCATACATCGCATACGCGGCGATGCGGAGAGAGCACAGGAAGCATACGAAGCGAGTCTCACGATCGCCAAGTGTGCACACCTGCCGTTCCAGATGGCGAGTGCGTTGAACTGCCTCGGCATCCTCGTGCAGTTCCAGGGAGCATCCGATCTCGCGGAATCGCATTACACCGAGGGCCGCGCCTATGCGATAAAGGCGCAGGATGAGCGCATCGCGGCGATCATCGACCAGAACCTCGCCACGCTCGCGAGCATCCGCGGCAACATGACGACCGCGATCGGCAGCTACGAGTCTGCACTGGCACGGTTCCGCAAGCTCGATGACGCGTCATCCGTCATCTCCTCGCTGAACAATCTCGGCATGGCGCATCGCGATATGGGCGACTGGGCCGCCGCGGAGCGCAGCTTCGATGAGGCGTTCGAGCTCGGCAATGAGCTGCGCGATGCATTGCTCATCGGCAACATCGAGCTGAACCGCGCAGACCTCGAGGTCCGGCGCGGTCGCTACGACGACGCGCGGGAATCATGCGACCGCGCGTTCGAAGTCTTCACGCGCGTCAGGTCCGTCGCCGGTCAGAGCGAGGCGTACAAGGTGTATGGGTCACTGTTCGGCCGCATGAACCAACCCAGCCTCGCCGACACGCATTTCGAGCGCGCGTCCGAGCTGGCCGTCCAGTCCGGCGACCGCCTCCTGGAAGCAGAAGTGCTCGCGGCCGCCGCCCAGAACCACCTCGAGCGGACGCGTAATGCCGAGGCGCTGCGCGCTCTGAACGACGCCTACCACCTGTTCAGGGAACTGGGCGCACAGGCGGCGCTCCTCGACCTGGATCGACGACTCGATGGGCTCGAGAACACATACCTGAAGGTCGTCGCCGCATGGGCGGAGTCGATCGACGCCAAGGATCCCTACACCGCCGGTCACTGCAGCCGCGTCGCAGACCTCGCCTGCCGCCTCGCCGAGAACTGCGGCTTCACCGGCCGTGAGCTGACCTGGTTCCGCATGGGCGGATTCCTCCACGATGTCGGCAAGACCGCCGTGCCGCTCGAGATCCTGAACAAGCCGGGCAAGCTCACCGAGGACGAGTGGGTCGCGATGAAGAACCACACCGTCGCAGGCGCCGACATCGTCGCAAAGCTGAATTTCCCATGGGAGATCCTGCCTATCGTGCGCAGTCATCACGAGCGGTGGAA
Source organism: Longimicrobiales bacterium (assembly GCA_036259495.1). GTDB lineage: Bacteria > Gemmatimonadota > Gemmatimonadetes > Longimicrobiales > RSA9 > SH-MAG3. The sequence continues at coordinate 1,815 of DATABQ010000280.1, forward strand.
CGGCACAGGGTATCCGGATGGGCTCGCAGGCGAGGACATTCCGTTCACCGCGCGTATTCTCTGCGTTGCGGATGTGTACGATGCGCTGACGACCGCGCGCAGCTACCGGCCCGCGATGTCGCGCGAAGAGGCACTCCAGATCATGGAGCGCGATGCAGGCATCGGGCTGGACCCGGACCTGTTCGCACGCTTCCTCACCATTCTCGACACCGAGCAGAAGCCCGCGGCCAAAGCGTCGAGACGCGTTCGCGCGGCCGCCTGACCAACCGATGATGCACGAAGAGCGGGACGCGCATGCGCGCTCCCGCTCTATTCGTTACACGGCTGCCGGGTCCAGCTGGTCTACGGCTGTTGGATCTCAGTTGGCGATCGCGTATCCGGACAGGTGCATCGTCGAGAAGATCACCCGTTGGTTCAGCACATCGTTCACACCGCCCATGTTCTCGAGCAGGGACTTCGTGTCCGGATCGATGTGCCAGGCGCTCAGGAGTACCCCCGACGGCATGCTGCAGCGACTATAGTCCATCGAGATCACGACAGGCGCCAGGAACTGGAAATGCTCCTGCCCGTTCGCGTGGATCTCGACTTCGGCATACTGGGAAGAAGGTACTTGCATCCGGAACTCTGTGGCCTGGAGCACGGCGCCCACGGGAACCGTCATCGTCACCCCGCCCGCGCGGATGGAGCCGCCGAGCACACCGATCGTCGCGCGCGAGCTCGTGCTCGGTGCCACCTGGCAGAGCGAAAGCAGCCCGTTCGGGGCTACCTGCGTGTAATCCGCCTGGTCGAGCGGCTCGGACACGGGTGCCTGGTCGCACGCAGCCGGAACTCCGCTAATGGCCAGGAGAAAAGCCAGCGGCACATACCTTGAACGACTCATGGGCCAAGCTCCTTATTTTGTCCGGGTGATCTGGATCAGAAGCAATACCTATGCCTACGCCCAGAGAACTGATCGAGCAGGGCATGCGCTACGAGACGGGCGGCGTTCTCGACCGCGCCCTCGACTCGTACCGCGAAGCTGCGGCCATCCCCGACGATGATCCGCGCCTGCGCATAGAGGCGCTGCGCAGGGAAGCCGACGTGCTCCGCACCCACTGCCAGTGGGACGAGGCGGTCGCGCGGGCGCGCGAGAGCGAGAATCTCGCTCGCGAGCACGACCTGGATACCCTCCTCGCCGAAGCCCTCAATGCAGAGGCCGCCGTCTACCAGAGCCAGGGGGAGCTCGAGCGCGCTCGGTCGCTCTACGACGAGATGCTCAACATCACCGGTGATCTGCGAATCCGCGGCATCGCCCTTCAGAACCTCGGCTCACTCGCCGCCATCGAGGGCAATTTCCACCAGGCTGAGGATCACTTCGTCGAATCGTTCCAGTGCTTTCAGGCCGGCGGCTACATGCGCGGTGTCGTGTTCGCCCTCAACAACTACGGGCGCGCGGCTCTCGACCGGCGCGCCGACGCCGTCGCGCACCCCGTCCTCGATCGCGCCGAGGCCCTGGCCCGCGACCTCATGGATCTCGATCTCCTCGCCATCGTGCGGATCAATCTCGCCGAATCATATCTGCGCAAAGGCGAGATCGACCGAGCACAGGACCTCGCCAGCGCCGCTCTCGGCTACTTCGGCAATACCAACAATCACTGGCGACGCCTCGAGTGTCTCCGCCTCATGGGCGACATCGCCGTCGTTCAGCAGCGAGCCGACAGCGCACGCAACTTCTTCGAGGCAGCGCTTCGCCTGGCATTACAGGTAAACGCTTCCCTCGAAGCCGGTACCCTCCAGAACCGACTGGATTCGCTGCAGCCGGCCTGACCTGCCCGCCGCTCGGACGCGGAACCCATTCTGCAAAACGGCTCAACTGAACAGCGATGTGGCCGGAGGTGAGGGCCTGCCCTGACGCTCCGGGCCATACACATTTGAGGATGAGC
>DATABQ010000281.1:0-3341 GCA_036259495.1 Longimicrobiales bacterium
CGAGGCTCAGGCCGAGTCCCATGCCTTCACCAGGCGATTTCGTTGTGAAGAACGGGTCGAAGATTCGTTCGAGATGATGCGGCGGTATGCCGGGGCCATTGTCGGCGATACGCAGTGTGGCTCCGCTGTTCGAAGGCCGCGTGCGCACGATGATGCGGGGAAGGGTGGCGTGCTTCTCGTCGAGTGCCTGGCGGGCGTTCACGATGAGGTTCAGCACCACCTGCTCGAGCTCTGCAGCGTTGGCGTGGACGGCCGGGAGATCCTCAGCGAGGTCGACTTCCACTTCGATGTTGCTCGTGTCGAGCGTATACCGCTGGAGCTTCAGCACGTGGTCCACCACATCGTTCACGTCGACGGGGCCGCGACTGCTGGGAACATCGTGCTGGGTTTCACGGGCGAGCAGGCGCAGGTCGGCAACGATCCTCGCGGCGCGGGTCGCTTCGCGCATGGTGAGCTGCAGCATCTCACGATTCTCATCCGACTGCGGCTCCATGAGCATGAGCTCCGCGAAGCCGCCAATGGCGGTGAGCGGATTGTTCAGCTCGTGCGCGACACCTGCCACCAGCGTGCCCACGCTCGCCAGGCGCTCTGCGCGCCGGAGCTGCTGCTCGCGCGCGACTTCAGCGCTCAGGTCACGCAGCACGGAGAACGTGAGCCTCTGCTCATCCACGAATACGTAAACGGCGATGATCTCGATCGGATGTGCATCGTGCGTATCCGTCGCATGCGTGATCGTGCCGCGCCAGGCGCCGTACTGCTCGAGTGCGTCGCGCATCGCAGCGAGTGTCGGTGCGAGGCCGGCGCTCTCGACGAACTCATCGATCGTCTCCGCCGTTTCGAGGTTGGTGCCGAGGAAGTGGAAGCACGCGCTGTTCGCGTAGACCAACCTGTGTTGCTCGTTGGTGATGCACACTCCGTCGGGGAGGCGGTCCAGTGCGGTGGACAGCAGCGCCATCCGCTCCTCGCGCTTGCGTTCCTCCGTGATGTCGCGGCCGATCCCCTGTGAGCCGAGTACGCGATCGCCATCCCTGATATCCGTGCCGCGGATCCGGAGCAGCCGGCGCTCTCCATCTTTCCTGATGATGTGAATGTCGAACTCGCTGATCTCCGTGGCGCCTCCGATACGGCGCTGGAACGCAGCGGCCGCTGCTGCCAGGTCCTCCGGCGCGACAATGGCGCTGAACCGCATGCCGATCAGCTCGTCGACGGAGCGTCCGATCAGCTCCGCGGCCGCGCGGCTCACCTCGGTGAAACGGCCCTCCAGGTCCAGGGCGTAGATCGCGTCGGGCGAAGTCGTCACGAGTCGCTCGTACTGCTGCCGTGCGCGCTCGCGCTCCTGCTCGATGCGGCGCTCGTCCGTTATGTCCCGTGCGATACCGTGAACGCCGATCACCCCCTCAGCGCGGATCGGTGCGGCCGTGACGCTGAGGAGCCGGTGCTCCCCGTCCGCGCGGCGTATTCGCAGCTCACGCTCCAGGCTTTCGTGCCTGCCGCTCATCACCTGCGCGAAGAACTGCATGCCCAGCTCCAGGTCTTCGGTCGCGATGATATCCGCGAAGCTGACGCCGAGGCGGTCGTCCGTCCCGAGCAGGCGCTCGGCGGCCGCGTTCAGCTCCGTGAAGCGACCTTCACTGTCGAGCGTGTAGATGGCGTAGGGGGATGTGTGGATCAGACGGTGGTAATGGGCGTGCGCCTCCTCGAGCTGTTCCTGCTGTGCGCGCACCGCGCTCACGTCGGTCCACGAGCCGACAGCCACTCGTGCGCCCCCGCGCTCGATGATCCTGATCTGGTCGAGCACGCGAACGTATGCGCCATTCGCGTGGCGAAACCTGTATTCGTGCGTGTACTGCTGATGCTGTTGCGCCAGCAGACTCGCGCCGCTGCGCGATGCCTGTTCCCGATCTTCCGGGTGAACGTTGCCGTACCACCAGCCAGGAGCTAGAGCCTCCTCGACGGAATATCCGAGAATGCGAGCCAGGTTGCCGCTCACCCACACGGGGACCAGCCGCTCGCCGCGCAGCGTAGCGCTGTAGAGCACTACGGGACTGCTGGCGAGGAGATCATCGACATCTGCGACGGTGCTGCCGATATCGGCCGGATCTCCTGGTTCGCTGCCGGAAGGATTCATGTCATCGGGTCCGGGTGTGGCGGCACGGATGCCGGGTGAACTGCGAGCGTGGAGAGTACAGGCAAGCGGCGCACCACCGTCACTGGCGGCGGATGCGCAGCCCCCGCAGTACGCGATCCAGCAGCCCGTGCGGGTGGGTCGAGCAGTATTCGCCGGGCTCGGAGCCGGCGGCGAAGTACTCGATGCGCACGTCGTGGGGCGGGCAGTTCGGTGTTGCGAGCTGACCTGTTGCCGCGTCGATGGGAGCACTGACGAGTGTCGCGGGCGCCGTCCACGCATCCGGCGCGGGGCGCGTCTCGTAAGCCGCCTTCATCGCCGCGGCCCACACGGGTGCGGCGAGCGTCCCGCCGGACGCATTCGGGAGGATCGCGGCAGGCCTGTCGAAGCCCAGCCACACGCCGGCGGCGAGGTCCGGGGTCATACCGATGAACCAGACGTCCTTCGCGTCGTTCGTCGTGCCGGTCTTGCCGGCAGCAGGCAGCCAGAACCCTCCATCGCGGACAGCCGCACCGGTCCCGCGGTCGATCACATCCTGCATGACGGATGTCGTGAGGTAAGCGATAGTGCCGTCGATCACCCGTTCCGCCTGATCGGGAGCGGTCCAGAGCACGCGACCGTGTGCATCCTCCACACGTGTCATGACGCTGGGCACAACACGGTAGCCGCCGTTTCCGAGAGTCGCATATGCGGCCGTCAGTTCCGCCGGGACCACCTCGGCGGAGCCAAGCAGAATCGATGGGAACTCAGGGACATCAGTTGTCAGGCCGAGCGTACGCGCCATGTCCGCGACGTGTCCAATGCCGGCCCATTCGCCGACGCGCACCGCTGCGTGGTTGGATGAGAGTACCAGCGCTTCGCGCAGTGACAGCGAAGTCACGCTGTCGGGCACGTGATCGTCAGGCCGCCATGCTGCACCGGCGAGCCCCGCCTCGACGGGCGTGGTTTCGACGCGCGATGCCGGCGACATTCCTCGCTTGAAAGCGGTTGCGTAGACGATCGGCTTGAACGTGGAGCCCGGCTGGCGCCGTGCGTGGAATGCACGATCGAACGATGAGTGAGTGAAGTCGCGACCCCCCACGAGAGCGCGCACGGCGCCCGTGTGCGCATCGAGCACGATCACCATCCCCTGAAGGTATGGCGACCCGCTGCCCTGCGCGGGAACGAGGCGCTCACCGGCCGCGGGCGCAGCGTGTTTCCACGTTCCGAACGCGCC
>DATABQ010000282.1:0-4315 GCA_036259495.1 Longimicrobiales bacterium
ACCGACGATCAGCACATCGATCGGGATAGCGCCGCGCTCGAAGAGGCGTATCGCCCGCGCGACATCGCTGGCGGCACCGTCACCCTGCACGCGAGCGGGCGAGAGCACCACGCGTGTCCAGGGGGCACGCCTCTCGATGACATGGAGGATGTCGTGCAGCGCCGCGCCAGCCGGAGAAGTGACGATGCCGACCGTGCGCGGGTGCAGCGGGAGCGCACGCCGGCGCGCAGGATCGAGCAACCCTTCCCTGTCGAGCTTCGCGCGCAGTTTCTCGAACGCAAGCTTCCAGAGGCCGCCATCGCCGGTCGCCTCGACGCGGCGCGCGACGAACTGATAGTCACCACGCTTGTCGTACAGTGTGACGGTGCCGAACACGCGAACGCGCATGCCCTCTTCGGGCTCCGCCGGGAGACGCTGTGCGTCGGAGCGAAACAGCACGGCGTTGATCTGCGCTTCGTCGTCGCGGAGGCAGAAATAGCGATGACCCGAAGGGTGCCGCTTCCAGCCGGAGATCTCGCCTTCCACCCACAATGGCGGGACACGCCGCTCCAGCATCTGGCGAACGCGGGCGTTCAGCTCCGCGACTCCGAGTGTGATCGGCTCGTCGCGACGGCGGCGCGGCTGGGGCGAATCGAAGTTGAACGACTCCTGCACGTTCAGCCGTCGACGAGCGCCGAACGCTCCGCGTCCGCATCGTGCAGCCGGCGTGCAGCGTCGACCGTATTGCGGAGCAGCATCGTGATCGTCATTGGGCCGACGCCGCCGGGCACCGGTGTGATGGCTTCGGCGACTTCCGCCACCTCGTCGAACGCTACGTCTCCGACGAGGCGATAGCCCTTCGCCGCGGAGGCATCATCGACGCGGTTTACGCCGACATCGATCACGACCGCTCCCGGCTTCACCATGTCCCTCGTGATCAGGTTCGCGCGCCCTACTGCGGCTATGAGGATGTCCGCCTGGCGCGTGACCGCGCCGAGGTCCTTCGTGCGGCTGTGCGCGATCGTCACGGTCGCGTTTCCGCCGCGGCCGGTGCGGAGCAGCAGGAGCGAGACGGGCTTGCCGACGATGTTGGACCGACCCACTACTACGACGTGCCTGCCGGACGGGTCGTAGCCGGAGCGGAGCAGCATCTCAATGATGCCGGCGGGCGTGCAGGGCGCGAGCACGGTGTCATCGCCCACGGCGAGCCGGCCGGCATTCATCGGATGGAAACCGTCGACGTCCTTGAACGGATCGATCGCGAGCAGCACGCGCGCCGCATCGATGTGCTTCGGCAGCGGCAGCTGCACCAGGATACCATGCACTGTCGGATCCGCGTTCAACCCCGCCACGACACCGAGCAGCTCGTCCTCCGGCGTTTCGGCGGGCAACGTGATCTGGCGCGACACGAACCCCGCCTTGTCCGCCGCTTTCCCCTTCATGCGGACGTACACTTCACTGGCGGGGTCGGCGCCGACGAGCACGACCGCGAGCCCCGGCGCCATGCCGGTGTCACCGCGAAACGCTTCCGCGTCCGCAGCAATCTCTGCGCGCATCGTTTCGCTCAGCTCCGTGCCGCTGATGATCTTCGCCATGATGGCAATCTCCTGACATCGCCGTCTTCAAAACGGCGCATCTGTTCCGTTCGCATCCTCAGCGTGCGAAATCGACCGCGCGCGTCTCGCGTATCACGATCACCTTGATCTGTCCGGGATACTGCAGCTCATCCTCCAGACGCCGAGCGATCTTCTCGCTCAGCTCCGACATGCCGGTGTCGTTGATGTCCTCGGGATTCACCATTACCCGCACTTCACGGCCGGCCTGTATCGCAAAGCAGCGCTCTACGCCGGAGAAACTGGTCGCGATCTCCTCGAGCTTCTCGAGACGCTTCACGTATGTCTCGAACATCTCGCGGCGCGCGCCCGGCCGTGCTCCGCTCACTGCATCGCCGGCCGTGACGAGGAACGTCTCGGGATAGCGGTGCGGCTCCTCGTCGTGGTGCGCCTTGATGGCGTTCAGCACCTGATCGGGCTCGTTGTATTTCTTGCAGAGGTTCCAGCCGAGCTCGACGTGTGTGCCCTCATGCTCGTGCGTAAGGCCCTTGCCGACATCATGGAGCAGCGCCATCCGCTTCGTCATGATGGCGTCGAGCTTCATCTCGGCGGCCATGTTACCCGCAACGAGCGCGACTTCCTTTGCGTGCAGCAGCTGATTCTGACCGTACGATGTGCGATAGCGAAGGCGACCCAGCACCTTCATGATCTCGGGATGAATACCGTGAACGCCGAGCTCGTAGCACACCTCCTCGGCCGCCTGCAGCATCGATTCCTCCACCTCCTTGCGCGCCTTCGCGACCACTTCCTCGATGCGGCCGGGATGAATTCGGCCGTCGACCACGAGCTTCTCGAGAGCGATGCGCGCCGCCTCGCGGCGAACGGGGTCGAAACCGGAGAGGATGACTGCTTCGGGAGTGTCATCGATGATGACATCGATGCCCGTCGCCTGCTCGAACGCGCGGATGTTGCGCCCCTCGCGGCCGATGATGCGGCCCTTCATCTCGTCGGATGGCAGGCTGACGACGGAGACGGTGCTTTCGGCCGTGTGGTCGGCCGCGATGCGCTGAATGGCGAAGGCGAGAATGTTGGTGGCCTCACGCTCGGCCTCGCGGCGAGCCGTCTCCCGGATCTCACGAATGCTGTTGGCCGCATGCGCTCGCGCGTGCTCCTCCATCTGCTGCACGAGCATCCGCTTCGCTTCCTCGCGCGACATCCCGCCGAGCGCCTCGATGCGCGCCTGCGCTTCCCGCTCGAGCCGGCGCGCTTCCTCGCGCTGCTGCTCCAGCTCCGCCAGGCGCGTGTCCAGCTCCTTCTGGCGCTCCTCTACCTGCCTGTCCTTCTCGACCAGCAGGTCATACTTGCTGTCGAGTGAGCTGCGGCGCTCTTCGATGCGACCCTCCGCGCGATCCAGCTCCTCACGGCGGCGCGCTTCCTCGCGCTCCCACTCCTGCTTTGCTCTGTAGGCTTCTTCCCGGCCGGCCAGCTCTGCACCGTGGCGGATCCGTTCGACGTCGGCGTTTGCAGCCTCGAGGATCCGCGCGGCCTGTGACTCGGCATCCTCGCGGCGGCGCCGTGCGCGCGTCACCAGGATCCACGAACCCAACCACAAGCCGAGCAGAGCGGAGCCGATCGCGACGGCGCCGATCAGCAAAGGACTCTCCATGATCTCTCCAGAAGGGCGCCGGGAGCGCCCGGGGTAGGCAACTTGTACTGATACCGGAAGTTAAGCGGAGGCGCAGGCCGCCGCGGCGGGCAAAGTAGCCGGCGTCAGGAATCGCCCGCAAGGCCGGATGACTCCAGGCGCGCCTCGATAGTGGACGCCAGCGTCTCCGCCCGGGTGCTGACCTCGCTCCGCAGCGCATCGAGCTGTGCCCGCGTCTGGAACAGCTCGTCGGCGAGCGCCAGTGCGGCCAGGATCGCCCCCTTGTGCGCCTGCAGCAGCGCACCCTGCCGCATGATCTCCGACAGCGTACGGTCGACGTAGGAGGCACAGTCGCGAGTATACTCCGGACTCGCGAGAGCGCGGATGTTGTACTCTTCTCCGGCGATCTCCACCGTGACGACGGTGCGCTCCGGCGCCTTGTTCAACGTCCCTCCGAGGTGAACTGGAGTCGTGCGATCATGCGTTCAACGGCGGCATGCGCGCGCGTCAGCCGGTCCGCAAGCGATTCGTTCCGCTCCTCGAGGACACGCACCTCCTCCGCCAGCGCCGTCGGGTCGAGCCGCCCCGCTGAAAGGTCCTGGATGGCCCCCTCCAGGTCGCGCACGCGCGACTCGGCCGCCACTGCCCGCTTCTCCCACTGCTGATGCGATTCGATCAGCCGGCGAATGGTCAGCTCGAGGCGGTCCAGCTCCGACGGTATGGCGTCACGCGTCTTACGCACGCTGCTGCACTCCCAGATCTTCGCTCAGGCGAAGGAGAACTCTCTTGATCACCGTGTCGACCTCCGCGTCCGTGAGGGTGCGGTCGGCAGCGCGGAAGCGCAGGCGCCAGGCGATGCTTCGCATCCCTTCAGGCACGCCCCTGCCGCTGTACACGTCGAACGGCTCGACCGCCTCGAGCAGAGCCCCGCCCGCTCCGCGAATGGCCGCGCCCACATCGGCGGCAGCCTGCTGCTCGCCCACGAGCAGCGCCAGATCCCGCTCCACCGGCGGATGCTGCGGCAGATCCGAAAAGCGAACGGGTGCACGCTCGCCGCCACCCGGCGGCAGCTCGACCTCGAGCGTCCAGACATCCTCCGCCCATGCAGGCGCATCGACACTGCGGTCGAGCACGCGAC
>DATABQ010000283.1:0-1564 GCA_036259495.1 Longimicrobiales bacterium
CGCTTCGTGCCCGCTCCGGCCGACGGGGTTCTGCCCGACGACTTTTTCGCTACGTCCAACCTGCCGATCTACGTGAAGTTGCGTGGCTCCTGGCGGCTGCCGCGCGTGCCGCGCATGGATGGCGTGATCGTCGAGGAGGAGGAGGGACTCCGCGTCATCGAAGGCCGCTACGTGAAGAAAGATCAGCCGGTTGCGGTCGGCTATGCCGAGGATGGCAGCGAAGGCATCTTCGTCAACTTCACCGGCTTCCTGCGGGACGGCAAAGCCACGGGCGAGTTCCAGTTCATGAGCAGCGAGGTGTCACGGGAGAAGCCCGTGGACTATTCACTGATGGCGCAGATGCTCCGCGAGGAGAAGGAACGCGGCGGACACATCGTGTGGGTGGTCGGGCCGGCGGTGCTGCACAGCCGCGGCCGCGATGTCGTGACATGGTTCATCGAGAACGGGTACGTGGGCGCGCTGCTCGGCGGCAACGCCGTCGCCGTCCACGACATCGAGCAGGCGCTGCTCGGCACGACGCTCGGTATGGACCGCAGCGGCCGCCCCGTGAGCGGCGGCCATTCGTTCCACATGCGCGCCATCAACCGCATCGCACGCGCCGGCTCCATCCGTGACGCGGTGCAGCAGGGCGTCCTCACGCAGGGAATCATGCATGCGTGCGTGAGCAACAACGTCCCTTTCGTCCTCGCCGGTTCCATACGTGACGACGGACCTCTCCCGGACACGATGACGGATACCGTGCGCGCGCAGGAGCTCATGCGCGAGCATGCAACGCGCGCGACGATGACCATCATGATCGCGACAGCACTCCACTCCATCGCATTCGGAAACATGCTGCCCGCATACGTAGTCGACGGTGACTCGCTCCGCCCTCTCACCACGATCGCAGTCGACACATCCGAGTTCGTGGTCAGCAAGCTCAAGGACCGCGGTACGCACCAGGCGTTCGGCGTAATCACCAACGCACAGGATTTCCTCCACGTGCTTCGCTACTTCGTCGAGCATAATCCCGTTGATAGCGGACCTCAGCCGGCTGTCCTTCCCGGTGCGGCCTCATGAGCTCTGCACAGTGGGCCAACATCGGTGAGGATCCCGGCGCGCTTTACGCCCTCGTCGAGCGCATTGCCCAACACGCGACCGTCGACACCATCGACTACCTCTGGCTCTTTCCCTCCCGCAAGGTCGCGGCAGGCGAGAGCATCGTCGTCGTCATCGGTCTGTTCGACGAGGATCCGGACAGACGTCGCGTGAGCACGGCGCACTTCACCGTCTCCCGCAACCGGAAAGGCGCCGCCACGGTGAACGCGCGCTTCGATGAGCATGGCTCCGCACCCGTGGCCGCAGTGCCGCGCATCGTGCAGGGCGTGCTCCGTCGTCTCGGTGAGGACATCGAAGCCTCTCCGCGTGAAGAGCAGATCGGCGGCGATCACGAGCTCTGGGACGCGCTGACCGTCGAGCGCGGCGGGCGGCCGCGCGTGGATACCGATGCCGATGCCGACGACGAGGATGCGAGTAATGGCCCCGTCGCTGCCGAGAGCACCGCCGAGGTCGACAGCGATCCCGC
>DATABQ010000284.1:0-2104 GCA_036259495.1 Longimicrobiales bacterium
CGAGTGCACGACTCCACTCGCGCACCTCGAAGGGCATCAGGCGCGCACCCGCTTCACAGCGGAGCGCGTCGGAGCACGCGAGCAGGCGTGTGGCCGTCTCACAGTCGCCCTTCTCCACGGCGAGGTATCCGAGCACCTGGAGTGTGCGGGAGCCGAACCAGCGGTCGCCGGACATTCGGACAAAGCAGAGTGCATCGCGTGCGAATGACTCCGCCCGCTCCAGATCGCCGCGCCGCCACGCGAGCACGGCGATGCTGTTGTGTGTGAGCGAGCGGCCCCATTCATCCGCTGGATCGCTCCACAGGCCGTCTGCCTCGACGTAGGCTGCCTCGGCATCGTCCAGTGCACCGCTGGCCTGACGCACGTACCCGCACGCACTCGTCAGCGCGAACGCCAGCTCCCAGGACGTGCTCCCCTGGCGCGCGAGTGTGAGTCCGTTCTGCACCAGCTCGAGCGCAACGTCGCGGTCGCCGAGATCGAATGTGGAGGGTGCAAGCGCGCACATCGCCATCCCGAGCGAACCGGCGTCATCCAGGGAACGGCGCATTGCGACGCACTGCTCCAGCCAGAGCCTCGATTGCAGAAAGACGCCGCTGATCCACGCGAGCACACCCGCGCCGTACAGAGTGGCGGCGTAGCGACGCGGATCCACATCTTCCGGACCCGATGCGATGGCCGCGCTGAGCCGTTGCAGGCCTTCATCCCAGAACACGCGCTGCACCCAGTACCACCACAGCTGACTCACGATGCGATGATGAAGATCCGCAAAGCCCGGCGTGGCGCGTGACCAGTCGAGCGCCGCGCGGATGTTGTCGTGCTCCGCATCGAGGATCGGCATGACGCGCGGTCGTGCGGCGGAGCGCAGCTGCGGTCCGTACAGATCGACGATGCGGGCGTAGTGCTCCGCGTGGCGCTGGAGCATCAGCCGTGCATCGCCATCCGCGTCGAGCAGCTCCGTGGCATACTGATCGACGGTATCGAGCATTCGGTAGTGCGCGCCGCCTTCACGATCACGCACCGTCACCAGCGATTTGTCGACCAGACTCGCCAGCAGATCGAGTACGTCCGCCTCCGGCAGGCGCGCGTCCGAGCACACCGCCTCCGCCGCATCCAGCGTGAAGCTGCCTGCGAACACCGACAATCGCCGAAACAGAGTGCGCTCGTGCTCCGTGAGAAGATGGTAGCTCCAGTCGATCGCCGCCCGAAGCGTGCGCTGCCGTTTCGGAAGTGTCCGCGCTCCCGTCGTGAGCAGGCTCATCGAATCGGCGAGGCGGTCGGCGATCTGCCGCGGCGCGAGAACGTTCATTCGTGCCGCAGCCAGCTCGATCGCCAGCGGAATACCGTCCACACGCACGCAGATTTCGGCAATCGCAGCGGCCGTTGCCGCATCGATCGAGAACGCCGGCATTACCGCTGCAGCCCTGTCGAGGAAGAGACGGACGGATTCCGACGCGAGCAGAGCATCGATCTCGCGGACCCGACGCGGCGGCAGCCCGAGCGGCGGCACGGGCCACACGCGCTCGCCAGGCACCGCGATTCGCTCGCGCGACGTCGCAAGCACGTGCACGCGCGGCGCCGCGCCCAGCAGGTCCGTGATGAGCCCCGCCGCTTCGTCGATGACGTGCTCGCAGTTGTCCAGCACGATCAGCATCCCGCGGCCCGACAGGTATTCCGTCACCGCGTCGCCAGCGCGTCCCTGCTGCTGCCGGATGCCGAACGCGGCCGCGACCGTCTGTGCCAGCAGCGCGGGGTCCGTGACCGCAGCGAGCTCGATCCACGTCGCACCGTCCGCAAACGATTCGACAACGCTCCGGGCCACTTCGATCGCAAGGCGTGTCTTGCCACTCCCGCCCGGGCCGGTGAGCGTGACCAAACGATGCGATCGGACCGCTCCCGCCACGTCGCTCAGCGCCCGCTCACGTCCGATGAATGTCGTCAGCGGCGCCGGAATTGTCCGGCTGCGGTCGCGCAGCACGCGCAGGGGTGGTAGTTCGACAGCGGTACCGTGATTCACGACAGAGATGCCGCACGAGGCGGCGGCTGGAGTAGGTGTCGCTCCGAATCTGCTCGTCCCGGCCCGCGGGCGTCAAGCCGTCTGCGTGCC
>DATABQ010000285.1:0-2654 GCA_036259495.1 Longimicrobiales bacterium
CTGCTGATATGGGCACTGATGAGGTCACCGTCGCGGACATTGCCGGTGACCCAGCGCAGTACATCGGCAGGACGGTGACGGTGGAAGGCGACCTGGAAGAGGTGCTGGGGCCGATGGCCTTCACGCTGGATGAGGATGCGATTACGGAAGGCGGCGTCGACAACGACCTGCTGGTGATCGGTGCGCAGACCGGCACTCTGACGGCGATCGACGACCAGTGGGTGGACAATCGCGTACGCGTGACTGGCACCGTCGGTATGCACACGGCCGTCGAGATCGAGCGGGAGGTCGGCTGGGATCTGGATGCGGAGCTCGAAGCCGAGGTCGAGGAGCGCGAGGCCGTGCTCATCGCCACGTCCGTCGAGCGCGTTCAGTGAGCGCCTGAGTTCGAGCCGGAGATCCCTTCCTCCGATCAGGAGCTGCGGATCTCCGGCCACTAGCTGTTCGCGTGACGGAACGCATGAGGCCCGCAGGATCTTCTCCTTGCGGATCGAGGCCGAGCGCAACTACACCCGTCTGCACGTGGCCGATCGAGCCTGGCTGCTCCGCGAGAATCCGGGCAGTGTCGAGTCCCGCTGGATCCGGCGAAGTTCTGCCGGATCCACCGCTCCACCATCGTGAACATCGACCGGATCCAATCCGTCGAATCACGATTCGGCGGCGATACGCGGTGGTCCTTCACAATGGAACGAAGCTGAACTCGGGCCGCAGCTACCGCAGCAAGCTGCGCCATCTGATGGGCAGGGAAAGCTGAGCCTGGATGTTCGTACCCGTGTGACGTCGTTCGTACTCGCGGATCTGCAGTTGGGGACATTCTCCTCGTTCGACGCAGAGGTCGCCTGGTATTTTCGGGGCATTGACCACCCGCCCCGGAAGTTCTGGAGACGCAATTATGAACCGACGTCAATGGCTCGGCCTCTCGCTCGGCGCTGGCGCCACGCTGGCCTTGAACCCGCGCATGCTTTCGGCCCTAAGGACGCAAGAGCTCATCACCCGGGCCATCCCCTCCACGGGTGAGCGGCTTTCGATCGTCGGCCTGGGGAGCTCCGCGACGTTCCGGCAGGTCGCCGACAGCGACGACGCGTCGGCGGTGCGCGACGTGCTCCGCACGATGGTCGAGCGCGGCGGCAGGGTGTTCGACACTGCACCTTCCTACGGCGCCTCGGAGGACGTTGCGGGGCGGATCGCCCGCGAGGAGAACCTCACCGACGACATCTTCTGGGCGACCAAGATGAATGGGGTGCAGGGCCCCACAGGCACCCTGGATCCCGCGGTCGCGCGGAAGCAGGTGGAGACGTCGCTTCAGCGGATCGGCAAGCGGCCCCTGGACCTCATCCAGGTCCACGGGGTGGCCGGCGCGTCGACGCAGATTGGCATGCTCAAGGAGATGAAGCAGAGCGGGCAGATCCGCTACATCGGCGTGACCACCACTTCGCCGCAGCAGTACGAGCAGCTGCAGCAGATCATGCGCGCCGAGCCGCTCGACTTCATCGGCATCGATTACGCGGTGGACAATCGTGACATCGAGGAGCACATCCTCCCGCTCGCGCAGGATCGCGGGATCGGCGTGATGGTGTACATGCCGTTCGGCCGCACGCGGCTATGGAGCCGGATCGGCGACCGCCCGCTGCCGGACTGGGCGCAGGAGTTCGACGCTCACAGCTGGGCGCAGTTCATGATCAAGTACGTCGCCTCGCACCCGGCGGTTACGGTCGTCACCCCGTCGACCAGCAAGTCGACGAACATGGCGGACAACATGGGCGCCGCCGTCGGTCGCCTCCCCGATCAGGCGATGCGCCGGCGCATGGCGGAGTACGCGGACGCACTCCCCGCGGCGCCGCAGCCGCCGGCGCCGCAGCCTCCAGCGCCCGCAGTAGAGGTGCCGGCGGCAATCCTGGACCGCTACGTCGGCGTGTACGAGACGGCCGCGGGCTTCACCCTGACCTTGCGCCGTGTTGGCGCGGGGCTGGGCGCGCAACCCACCAACATGCCGCAGGCCGTCCTCGTCGCTCAGTCCGAGACGCGCTTCTGGGACCCCCGCGGACCCATTATCGAGTTCCAGCTCGACCCCGAGGGCACGGTGACCGGTCTCATCGTGGAGCAGGGCGGGCAACGCACGCCGGCAGCGCGCGTCCGGTAGCGAGGCGGGCTCGCATGAGTAGCAGCAGGTCGACGGTTCCGGGCATCATCATGCTGACGTTCGCGGCTGTGCTCGCCGGCTCAGCGGTTCTCCGCGGTGAGATCGACGCCGAGCCCGCGGGTCCATCGCCCGTGTACGAGTTCGCCGACATGCTGCAGGCAGCGGACGCGTTCCTGGCCAGTCTCGAGCCGGAGCAACGGTCGAAGGCGCTGTTCGCCTTCGAGGACGCCGAACGGCTCAACTGGCACTTCGTGCCTCGGGCGCGGCGGGGCCTGCCGCTCCGGGAGATGTCCGCAGAGCAGCAGGAGCTGGCGCGCGGCATCCTCCGGGCGGGCCTCAGCCGGCGCGGCTACCTCGCGGCGAGCACGATCATCGAGCTCGAGCTCGTCCTGCGCGAGATGGGCGAGAACCCGAGGGTTCGCGATCCGGGGCTGTACTTTTTCAGCATCTTCGGCACACCATCAGGTGCGGAGCCGTGGGGCTTTCGTGCCGAAGGACACCATCTCTCGCTCAA
>DATABQ010000286.1:0-2284 GCA_036259495.1 Longimicrobiales bacterium
CGCGCGTGTGTTCAGCGCCACGGAGACGACCACCTGAGATGTCGATACGCAAGCTGCGCTACATGGGGGACCCGGTGCTGAGGCAGAAGGCGGCGCCGGTATCGGAAGTCACCGAGGAGATCCGGACACTCATCGCGGACATGTTCGATACGATGTATGCCGAGGAAGGTGTCGGCCTGGCCGCGCCGCAGGTCGGCGTAACCGATCGCATCATCGTAGTCGACCCGCGGGAAGAGGACGTCGAGCCGTTCGCCCTCATCAACCCGCACATCGTGCATCTCGGTGATGAGGTGGTGCGCGACGAGGAGGGCTGTCTCAGCATCCCCGGCCTGAAGGAGATCGTCGAGCGGCCTGCCACCGTTCGCGTGGAGGCGACGAACATCGAAGGCGAGCCCGTCGGGATCGACGCGGAAGGCCTGCTCGCGCGCATCCTCCAGCACGAAGTCGATCATCTCGACGGCATCCTCTTTCTCGATCGGGTCAGCGCGCTCAAGCGGAAGATGCTGCTCAAGCGGTGGCAGAAGGTGAAGCCGGAATAGCATGCGCATCCTGTTCTGGGGCACGCCTGATTTCGCGATGCCGTCGCTGCGTGCGCTGCTCGGCGAGGGTCATGATGTGGTGGGTGTCGTGACGCAGCCGGACCGCCCGGCAGGGCGGGGTCGTTCGCTCCGTCAGTCCCCGATCAAGCTCCTGGCGCAGGAGGAAGGCCTCCCCGTGCTCCAGCCGGAACGTGCACGCGGCGAAGACTTCATCTCCGACGTGCGCGCTCTCGATCCCGAGCTGTCGATCGTCGTCGCGTACGGCCAGATCCTGAAGCGCGAAGTCCTGGATCTGCCGAGGCTCGGCTCGCTCAATGTGCATGCGTCGCTGCTGCCGGAGCTGCGCGGCGCCGCGCCCATCAACTGGGCGATCCGGCTCGGCCACGAGGAGACGGGTGTCACGATCATGCGGATGGTCGAGCGCATGGACGCCGGCCCGATGCTGCACCAGGTGGTTGAGCCGATCGGTGACGACGAAACGGGGGCGGACCTCTGGATGCGGCTCAGTGAGATCGGCGCGGAAGCGCTGATCGAGGCGCTCGCGCTGCTGGAGCTGGACGAGCTGACTGAGGTGGAGCAGGATGAGTCGCGCGCGACCTATGCGCCGCGCATCACTCGTGATACGGCGCGTGTCGACTGGCACGACAACGCTGTTGCCATCGGTCGCCACATCCGCGCGATGGATGCGGTCCCCGGCGCGTGGACCTCGCACCGCGGCGCTGACCTGAAGCTATACCGCCCGCTCCCGGAGCCAGACTTTGCGCATGACGCGGAGCCGGGCACCGTTCTTCACATCGACGGTACCGACGCGGCCGAAGGGATGCGCGTGGCATGCGCGACGGGCGCGATTCTGGTTCGTGAGGTGAAGCCTGCGGGCAAGCGCCGCATGAACACCGCCGAATGGGTGCGCGGGCGCGCAATCGACGCGGGGGAGCAGCTTCATTGACTCCGTTGCCGCGGCTGCATCTCGTCACGGACGATGCGGTGCTCGCGGATCCTTCCTTTGCGGATGTCGCGGGGCGCGTTCTCGAGACCTGCGGCGCCGGCGTTGCGCTTCACGTGCGAGGCCACGCCACTTCCGGTGCGCAGCTGCACGCGCTGACGGACAGACTCCGGCACGCGGCTGTCGCGAGCGGTGCGTGGCTGCTCGTCAACGACCGTGTCGACATCGCCATGGCGGTGTGCGCCAGCGGCGTGCAGCTCGGCGCCCGATCAATGCCGGTGAGCGACGCACGCAGGCTACTCGGCGATGCCGCCTGCATCGGCTGCTCGGTACACGATGCCGGAGAGGCGGTCCAGGCGCAGCGCGACGGAGCGGATTTCGTCCTGCTGGGTACCATATACGAGTCGGTGTCGCATCCGGGACAGCGTGCGGCAGGAAGCGACCTCGTGCGTGACGCGGCGGAGCGCACGACGCTGCCGGTGATCGCGATCGGCGGCATCACGCCCGATCGGATCAAAGCGATTGCCGCGGCGGGTGCGTACGGCGCTGCAGTGCTCGGAGGCATATGGCGCGCTGCCGGTCCTGCGGCGGCAGCGGCCGCATACATGGAAGGCGCGCGCGCCGCATGGCCGTACGCGCAGCGCGATGAACATCAGCATGGCAGGACGGCATGATGACAGTGACTGTGAATGGAGAGACTCGCGATATCGCTCCGGGTACGACCGTGAGCGCGCTGCTGGAGAGCCTCGGGCTGCACCCCCGGCTGATCGTTGTCGAGCACAATCGCGAGATCCTCGACCGC
>DATABQ010000287.1:0-3314 GCA_036259495.1 Longimicrobiales bacterium
CGGTGGCCTTCGAGGAACAGCTCGCGACGGCGCTCCTCACGGACCTGTGCGATTATTTCCGCTTCGTCCGTGCTTGCAAACGTCGGCAGGGCGGGGTACGGCGCACGCAGCGCGTTGATGATGCCGACCGCCGTCTGGCCGCCCTCCACCTCGGCAATGATCAGCTGTGCTTCCTCGTAGCGTGCGATGGGCACCGGCGCCGCCGGCGACTGATACTTGTTCTGCCGCCAGTTTTCCGTGATCGCGTCGACCGTCGTTCCGCCCATGTCGGTCACGGATACGCGCGGGTCCGGCACGCCCTCGATCGTGAGGTTGCGATACGGCTCCTTCACGCTGATCGATGCGCCGTCGTCGCCGGCCGCATTGGACCACGGCGATTCCTGCGCTATGCGATTGCGGCTCCGTCCATCGAGATCGGAACGAATCGCGACTTTCTCGAATCCGGGCGGCACGAGAGAAGCATCGGCCACTGCGCCTGGACCATCGCCCATGTTCAGCCGTGCGCGAGCGCGACCGACGAGCGCCATGTTGAGTGTCTCGTCGTCACCGGCGGCGGTCGCCGCCTCGATCGCGCGGGTGAAGCGTTCCTCGGCGCGTGCGAACGCGTCGGCCGGCTGGAGCTCCGGCCCGACATCGAACGCCACCGAGCACATGCCCTCGCCCAGCAGCAGGTGCGAGTACCCTGAGTATGCCGCCACGATGCCGATCTTCTTCGTGCGTTCGGCGACCTCCGCATCCGTCCACGTATCCAGCTTGCTGAGCGCGTCGTCCGCGGTCCAGCGCGCCGTCGAAAGCGGAGTATAGACCCCCAACCCCGTGCAGCCGCTCGTGCCGTATACCTCCGTGCCGGACAGGGTGCGCGAGGGCGTCGGCCAGCGGCTGGCCGTGAACGTGCCGTCGTGGAGCTCGTCGCCGAGCAGCCCCTGTGCGACGATGTAGCTTCCGAGGGCGCAGTCGAAATCGCCGATCACGCCCTGGACGAGCAGATTCGCATGAGCCGGATCGTCCAGCAGTTCCGCCGGGACCTGCGTCGGCGCATCGACGTTCAGGATTTCGGAGCACGCCGCCATCGTCAGCGACGCAGTCACCAGCAGGGCCCCCGCGAACCGGACGGCCGTCCTGCCTGTGGTATTGCCATATGCCATGTGGGCATTCCTCATTCTCGGGTTCACGATCAGAACGAGATGTTGAAGGTCGTGACGAACTGCGTGAGCTGCGGAATGTTGTTCTGCTCCAGTGAGCCGAACCCGCCGCGTCCGCCGCCGAGGAACATGGCCTCCGGCTCCATGCCTTCCCATGACGTCCATGTGTTGAGATTACGCGCTGCCAGCATGATGTTCGCCCTGCTCGCACCCAGCCGGTTCGCGAAGCTCGGAGGAACGGTGTACGCAAGCGAGATCTCGCGCAGCTTCGCGAAACCCGCATCCTGGATGTACTCGGCGCCGAAACGATCGCCGTGACGGTACGCCGCGATCTGCACCGGATCGTACTGCTGCGGCTCCACGTTCTGATGGCAGATGTTGAAGAGCGAGCAGCGAACGCGCTCGTTATGGTCCCACTTGTACTGATCGAGCTTGAAGTCGATCATGCCGGTCAGGCGGAACCGCTCGAGGAACGTGAGCGACGGCGAGATCGATCCTTCGTACTTCGGCAGGGACCGCCCGATGAAGACACGCGGCGCAGTGATCTGGTTGCCGTCTTCGGGATTGCCGAAGCACGCCACCGACCCGCCTGCACCGTTGTCGCACATCATGCTCTGCCGCATCACGGCGATGTCTTCGTGGTACGTGGCGCTCACGATGCGGTGGTGGAACCATGAGCCGACCGGGCTGCCTACGCGGTGCTCGATGCCGAAGCTCTCGATCAGCGATTCCGTGCCCTCGCCCAGATCCCTCACCTCGCTGTCGTTCATCGAGAACGAGAGCGTCAGGTCGAGCGCAGCGCTGTTCGTCTCGAACACGTTGCCGCGCACCATCAGCTCGTAGCCCCACTTGTCGAAGCCGCCCAGATTCGTGAACTGCGAGCCGGGGAAGCCGGCCGACGGCGGTGCATCGCGGACGAGGATCATGTCCGTCACGCTGCCTCGATAGCCGGTGACCTCGAGACCTATCCGCTCATCGAACAGGCCGGCGTCGAAGCCGAACTCGATCTCGCTCGAACGCTCCGGCCCCAGGTTCGGGTTACCGGGCGAGCTGGGCGTCACGGTGCTCGCACCGCCCGGTCCGGCCACCGCCGAGAACGTCCGCAGCGCCGCGAATGCATCCGGCTGCGTCCCGGACTGACCATACGCGGCGCGCAGCCGCAGCGTGCTCACCTGATCGATGCCGAAGAACGGCTCCTCGCTCACGACCCATGTGCCGTGCAGCTTCGGATAGTAAACGAGGTCGAAGTTCTCTCCGAACGCGCTGTTGTCGTCCGCCCGCAGTGCGGCCGTGATGAAGACGCGGTCACGCCAGCCGATCTGCTGCTGCAGGTAGCCGCCGATCGTCGAGTTCTCCACGTACGTCTCGCCGCCCGTGGTGGTCGCAGCGGCATTGATCGCGCGCAGACCGGGCAGCGCAAAGTCGTCGCCGCTCGCGGACGCGAACTTCGTGAACCGACGGTACATCTGCGCGCCGAACGAAGTCTGAGTGGTGATCGATTCCAGCGGCGCGAAGCTGAATGTGCCGGAGTAATCCACCGTGTTGTAGGAGACGTCCCGGCGGGAGATCGACTTGCCGCCGGTCGAGCCGGGCGAGAACTCCTGCACGACGGGGCTGCGCTCGGTGAAGCTCTGATTGTCCTCGCGCACTTCGTCCGTGCCGAACACGAAACGGTTCGTGAACCAGTCGACCGGGCGGTAGTCGAGCTGTATGCTGCCCGTGAAGCGCCCGAGGTCCTGGAAGTCGGTGCCCTCGTAGTAGACTTCGCGCGTCCAGCTTCGATAGCCGCGACGCGGCGGAGCATCATCCGGCAGGTTCTCATTCAGATGTTCCGGCGTCGAGAAGTACGCGCCCCACGTGACGCCGCCGCAGCCGGCTTCGCACGACAGATACGTGCGGCCGCCGACGTAGCCCATGCGTGCCTGCACATCCACCTTCGAATGCGGATAGATGGCGATGTTCGCCGTGCCGCTCATGCGGCGCATCCGGTTCGTAGGCTCGATCCCCTGCTCCTTGTCGAAGTCGCCGCCGATGTAATAGCGCACGCCCTCGCTGCCGCCGCTCACGCTGAGCGAGTAATTCTGCAGGTGGCCGCGCTGGAAGAGCTCGATGCCGCGCTCCCGTTCCGCAGTCACCAGGTTGAGCGACTCGACCTCGTTCGTTTCCGGATTG
>DATABQ010000288.1:0-2714 GCA_036259495.1 Longimicrobiales bacterium
CGCCGAGCTCCTTCGCCCATGCCGTCTTCGCGGGCTGCGGATCGATGCTGACGCCGAGAACGACCGTGTCGCTCGATTCGAACTGGCGCACGTCCGATTCGTACGCGGTCATCTGCGTCGCGCACACGGGGGTGAAGGCGAGCGGATGAAACGCGAGAACGACGTTCTTCCTGCCGATGAAATCCGACAGCTTGACGGTGCCGCCGCGATGGCTGCGCAACTCGAAATCAGGGGCGGTATCGCCCGGTTTCAATGCCATCCGGCTATCTTACCTGCTCGCCCGGACGCGCCTGGCCATACGCCACGGCACTGGAGCTGCCGATCGTGACCGGGATGTAGATCACGCTCCGATCGTCGCGCTTCGTCCACACGTCGAAGCCGTGGTAGGTGCCGATCTTGTCCATCGTGGAGGTCTCGAGTGGTTGCGGCGCTCCGAGCGCGTACCACCGTTGCGCGTTGTATTCGATGAAGATCGAGATCGGGGCTTGCGGACAGGCGCACGTTGACGTCTGAGTACCAATGCGTCCACTCGTACCACTTTCTTTCGGCGTATCAGCAGCCAGTGGTGGAGTCGGCTCGACGACCGCTGGACGCGGAATCTGAACCGGTACTGTGCGCGCCGTCTGCGACGGTGGTCCGGCTGCCTGCAGGGTGTGGCCCCACGGAGGCACCGTCGCGGAGGGTCGCGGCAGCTCGGACGAGGGCAGACTGGCGGCCGTGCCGGTGAGTTCCTCAGTGCGCGGCCGCGCGTAGGGCTGCAGCCGTCCGTTCGGAAGCGGCACGTAGACGATGCTGTACGGCTCGATCGTGGTCCGCGTGTAGAGCGGGATCCCCATGAAGAATCCGCTCCGGACCATCTCATTGGCGTTGAAGTACACCTGTGCGCCCGATGGGTAGTAGAAGTTCCCAGCGTACGTAATCGGCTCGCCGTTGAGGTACCACGGCTCGTTCTCCGCAGTAACCGTGGGCACCGCTGCCGGCACGACAGATAGCTGCGACACGGCCGGATTTGCGGCAAGAAGAACGAACGCAAGCGCGAAGACGGCGGATCCAGCTCGACGGCTCATGAAGTCCCCTGGAGCACCAGTGAGCGAGGTTCGTACCACGTGGATGGCGGCGGATTGGCCAGCGGTCCAGGCAATTGGACTGTGAAGTTCGTCCCTCGATCGGGCCCTGGTTGCCGATTGGACCGGCGCCAAGCCAGAATTGGACTTTCCGCGCTTTGAGGTTCCGTCGCAGAGTAGCGCTTTCGGAGGAGTCGAATGATTCAGCAGATCGAGCGGCAGTTCGAGCGTGACGCCCGGCCGTTGTACGCGCATCTGGTGAAACTGCTCGAGTCAGCGATCGCGCGCGGTGAGCTGCCATCTGGTGCGAGGCTGCCGCCGGAGCGCGAGCTTGCCGCGCGGCTCCGCATCAGCCGCACGACGGTGGTGAGCGCCTACCGTGAACTCGAATCCAAAGGATTGCTGCGCGGTTATGTCGGCCGGGGCACGTTCGTGTGCGCGGCCCCGGAACCGTCGGGAACCCCGTTCGCATGGCGCGGCAAGATCGCCTCGGCGGCTCTGCGGTCGAGCGATCCGACGATGAGAGATGCGATCCGCCACTCGGCTGACGCGCGCCTGCTCTCACTCGCGGCAGGAGAGCCGGCCATCGATCGCTTTCCCACCGACGCCTTCCAGCGTGCCATCGAGCAGGTGCTGAAGAAAGATGCGCGCGCGACCTGGCGTCACGGGCCCACTGAAGGGCAGCCGGTGCTGCGCGAGGCGATCGCGGAGCGCTTCCGGGTTCCAGCGGAGAGTGTCCTGATCATCGCCGGTGCGCAGCAGGGCCTCGACCTGCTCGCTCGCTGCCTGATCGATCCCGGTGACGCGGTGATCGTCGATCGTCCGGGATATCTGGGTGCCATCCAGTCCTTCCGCGCCGCGGGCGCGAAGCTGATTGGCTGGGACGTGCTGCGCGCTGACGTCGACGAGCTCGAGGACCTGCTCGTGCGGTACCGGCCGAAGCTGATTTACACGAACCCGACCTTCCAGAATCCGAGCGGGATTACGCTGCCGATCCGCACGCGTCGGGAGCTCTTGAAGCTTGCCGAGAGATACCGTGTCCCGATTGTCGAGGACGGCACCTACCGCGAGCTGTATTTCAACGAAGCGCCACCCCCGTCGCTCCACGACCTCGACGCGCAGAACCTCGTCATTCATCTGAACAGCTTCTCGAAGGTGCTGGCGCCGGGGCTGCGCCTCGGGTGGTTATGTGCCACTCCGTCGATCGTGGACCAGGTCGCGATCATCAAGCAGCGGCTCGATCCGCACACGCAGAACCTCGTGCAGTTCGCGATGGCGCGGCTGATCCTGGATGGCAGCTTCGATACGCACCTGAAGTCGCTGCGCGCCGAGCACGCACGCCGATGCGGTCTGATGCTGAGCGCCATCCAGAAACACGTCGATCCTGGTGCACTGCGCTTCGCAAGGCCGCTCGGTGGGCTCTACCTGTGGTGCCGGCTGAATGGCGGCGTGAATGCCCGTCTTCTGCTCGAGCAGGCGCTGGCTCAGGGAGTGGCGTTCGTGCCTGGCGACGCGTTCTATGCCGACCCGGCGGGGGAGTCCGAACTGCGCCTCTGCTTCTCGAGCGTGCTGCCTTCGACGATCGATGAGGCGGTGAAGAAGCTGGCGGTGAGCCTGCAGAGCCTTGCGGGTTCGTCGGTCCGGCGGGAG
>DATABQ010000289.1:0-2190 GCA_036259495.1 Longimicrobiales bacterium
CGGTGGCCTTAAGCCGGTCAGTTGCTGCCGGAAAACGAAGGAGGGGGCCGAAACCTCAACGGTCTCGACCCCCTCCTCTACGCCGGCGCCCAGGCGCTGGCAACTCAGCTCACCGTCCTTCGTATCTCGATCGGCGAATCCAGGCGAATGTCCATCGCCGAACCCGCGGGCAGAACGACGTCCACGTCCGCGGTTCCCATTGCAATTGCGGTTCCAGCGGCAGCGCCGATGATGGCACCCTTGAGCGTCGACTTCGTGTCCTTGCCGATGACCCGGCCGAGGATCGCGCCCGCCGCGGCACCTGCCGCAGCCTTGCCGACCTGCTCGCCGGCGGACGTGCGGTTCGACCGCTGCGGATTCGCGCGCACGACCGTGCCGTCCATCGCATAGCTCCGGCCGCCGAACGATACGGCTTCGAACGCGAGCTTCAGCATTCCCGTTTCGCCGACATGCCCGCTCTTGTTTACACCCGTGAGACGGCCGCGTACCGTGGCGCCCGCGGGAATCAGCACGTTGCCGCTGCCATCACGCACAGCACTCTGCAGCGTCGCCGTGAACGAATCGCCGACCCGGTTCGTTTCCGTCGACAGCGTCTGGTTCAGCGTCAGCGACATGCTCGTCCCCATCGGAACGGTGGATGTCACGACGCGCGGCTGTGGCGCGGGCGCCTGCGTCGGCGCCTCCCGCCGAGGCGCCGGCTGCGGCGCCGGCGTCGGCGTGCGCTCTGGACGGCGCGGCGTCACGCGCGGGGCAGGCGCAGGCGGATCCGGCTCCGGTTCCGCCTGCGGCTCGGCCGCCGGCTCCTCCAGCGCAATGGTCGTGTCCTGGAACGTGACCGGCTCCGCGTCGGACTGCAGCGCGAGATCCAGCTCGCGCGCCAGCTCGTCGTCCCTGAGTGCCGTGCGATCGTCGGCCGCATCGCCGTTGCACGCCGCCGTCATCATCGCCAGCGGCATCGCGAGCAGCCACGCCGCTCGAAGTTTACGTATCGCCATCACTGCCTCCAGGCATCATCAGCTTGAACCGTGCGTCCGGTCATCCTACGTTGCCATCGGTGACGCCGTCCGCGACCCCTGTAAGTGCAACGCATATGCCGTGTTGCACGTTTGACGTTTTCCGCGGAACGGCGCCGTTTCCGAAACATTTTCCGGACATCGCACTCGCACGGTGTCCTCTCTGGCGGTCGTGACTGAACTACGCAGTGTCCTCCCGTACGTACGCCCCTACGCCGCCGGCATTCTCGCCGGCCTGGTGCTCATCGTCGCATCCAACGGTTTCGGCATCCTCGTTCCGTGGCTCATCGGGCTCGCGATCGACTCGCTCTACATCCCCGCCACGACCCGCGATGATCTGCTGCGATTCGCCGGTTTCATAATCGGTGCAGCTCTGCTTTCCGGCGCCGCGCGCTTCGGCATGCGACAACTGCTGAACGCCATCAGCCGCCGCATCGAGACGGATCTGCGCGATGCGTTCTTCAGCCATCTGATCCGGCTCGACGCGCCGTTCTTCGGCGCGACACGGACGGGCGACCTGATGAGCCGCGCGACGAACGATCTCCAGGCAGTGCGACAGGCTGTGGGGCCCGGCATCATGTACCTGACGAACACCATCGTCGGCACTGCGTTCGCCCTCGGCTTCATGCTCCGCTACAGCGTCACGCTCACGCTCATCGCCCTCGTGCCGCTCGCCGTGCTGCCGTTCGTCATGTCGTACTTCGGCGGCGTGATACATCGCAAGGCGGAGCGGATTCAGGACCACCTCGGTGTGCTGTCGAGCATGGTACAGGAGAACCTTACCGGTGTGCGCATCGTTCGCGCATACAATCAGGAAGAGGCGCAGGAAGCTGAGTTCGATGCGCTGAACCGGGAGTACCTCGAGCGCAACATGGCTCTCGCACGCACATCCGCGGTTTTCCATCCGAGTCTCAGTATCCTCACCGGACTCGGTCTGCTCGCCGTGCTGTGGTTCGGCGGACGCCAGGCGATGGACGGCGTGATCTCGAGCGGCGACTTCGTCGCGTTCATCTTCTATCTCGCGATGCTGACGTGGCCGATGATCGCGCTCGGCTGGGTCATCAATCTGTTCCAGCGCGGCGCGGCATCGATGGGACGCATCAACCGCATCATGACGACCGCCGCCACTGTCGCAGATCCGGTCGACCCGCATCACATGCAGCACATCGAGGGATCG
>DATABQ010000290.1:0-2498 GCA_036259495.1 Longimicrobiales bacterium
GACAGGCACACCGACGTTCGTGGTGAACAACCGCAGCACGAGCACGCAGCAGACGGTCGTCGGCCTCAAGTCGTTCAGTGAATGGCGTGACGTGTTGGAGGCAGCGCTGCGGGAGAAAGACTAAGGGTGTGACTGTGCAGCGGCCTGGACGGGGTGTGACTGTGCAGCGGCCTGAACGGGTGTGACTGTGCAGCGGTCTTTTTGAACTACGAGACCTCGTCCGTGAGATCATCCCCACCGGCACGCAGCCGCGTCAGCTCCGGCACGCTGAACAGCAGAATCAGGCCGGCAAGGACGGCGGAGACGATGCACCAGCGGCACCAGGCGTGGATCACGGTGGCTTCGAGGTACGTCAGGTACGCCGAGAATGCGGCGCCAATCACAGCTGCCGCGAGCAGCACGACAGCGACGCGGCGATCGTATTCGAAGCGCGGCTGAAGCCCGAGCAGCGCTGTGACCATAAGTAGCCCGTAGCCGACCAGTCCGATCATCGGTACGGGCAACCCCAGGAAGACGGCCCACGGTGAATTCTGCACCGTCTCGCAGCCGCCCGTCCCGCACGCGATCGTTCCGAGCAGCCCGAGCTTGTACGCCGTCATGTAGGCGGAGATCAGCACACCCACGAGTGCGAACAGCGCGATCGCCATGCGGTTCAGCATGAGGTTTCCTGCGGCCCGGCGATCATGCTGCGGTCATCATGCTGTCGATGATCGTGCGGTCGGTCGGTGATCATGCTGTCGGTGATCGGGCGGTCGTGCTCAGACGCCGCCGGCGGCCTGAATCACGGCACGCACTGCATCGTAATCCTGCCACTCGTTCCCGAGCCGGCGCTGCCCGACGTACACGGTCGGCGTGCTGTTGACGCCCAGCTGCTCGGCGAGCAGCGCATTGGCAGTTACGACATCGGCGTGTCGGTCACTGCGCAGGCATCCCGTGAACTCCTCCGCATTCAGCCCGGCCTCGGTCGCGTACTGGGTGAACTGATCGACGGGAGCGGACTGGCTGTACATCCAGGCGCCCTGATTGGCGAACATGATGTCGTGATACTCCCAGAACAGGTCCTGATCCTCTGCGCACCGTGCGGCGCGTGCGGCGAGGAACGCGTGGGGATGGATGGAGACGAGCGGGAAGTCGTAACGCGTGTAATGGACTTTTCCTGTGTCTATGAACTCGGCCTTGAGGTTCGGCTCGATTCGATTCGCCCACGCGCCGCAGCCGCCGCACTGGAAGTCGCTGAAGACGATGACACGGACGGGGGCATCTTCGGAACCCATCGTGACGCCGCGCGCAGTCTGAAGCAGCGAGTCCGCACTCGACATGCTCAGCTCGACAGGCGCGGTTGCCATGCCTGCGGTCGTGCGATTCATCGAGTACACGATCGCGCCAATGCCGACCACCGCCACCACGGCGAGCAGGACGTAGAACGTCTTCATGTTCTTCGCGCCCGCCTGGGCATTCTTCTGCTGTCTTCTCTTCGCTGACACGTACGCCTCCGTCCAATGGTTCGGCCGCTGCGCCCTGCGTGCGGCGGCCGGTCGGCTGCCAAGCTAACGCGGCGTCCGGAGCCGCGAAAGCAGATATTGAGGTCCTGCACTCTGTGTACGCGACGCTGTGCGGCGTGACCACTGATCACACCGCGCGGCCCACAGGCTCAGGACAGAATCGCCTGAAGCACGTCGTCGGTGCGGGCCAGGTCCATGAACACCGCCGCTGCGCCGGCCTCCAGCAGCTCGTCGGGGTGATAGCGTCCGGTCCCGACGCCGATCGCCCGTGCTCCCAGCGCCCGTCCGCACGTGACGTCGCTCGGCGTATCGCCGATGATCACGATGTCGGTCCGCGAAAACTCGACGCCGCATGCCGCACGGGCACGCTCGACCGCCACCGGCGGCAGCCCGTCGCGTTGCTCGCAGTCCGAGCCGAACGCCCCGATGCGGAAATTGCTGCGGATGCCGGCGGACGCCAGCTTCAGGGCAGCGCCCTCCTCGATATTGCCGGTCAGCAGACCGAGGAGCACGTCGTCCGCGCGCGCCTCGAGCGCCTGAAGCAGCCCTGAGATTCCCGGAAGCACGGTCGTTCGCGAACCAGGCCGGGCGAACTCCATGCTCAGCTCGCGCAGGTACACGCTCCACAACGCCGCGAACCCGCGCTCCACCGCCGCCGCGGGCAGGCCGGCGTGCGTCAGCAGCTCCCGCGCGATCTGCGGGTCGGTCTTGCCGTCGAACGCGTGCGTGGCGATCGGACCCGCCGTGCGGTACACTTCCAGCATCGCACGATGGAACGCGCGCCTCGGCGCACCATCAGTCGTCAGCAGGGTGCCGTCGATGTCGAACAGTACAAGTCGCTTCATAGTCTGATTCGCATGGTCAAACGGCTCCTCGTTGCCATTCCCCTCGCCTTCATCGGCGCCGCCTGGTTCTGGTGGATCGTTCTGCCATGGCCCCTGCTGCTCCGCTTCCGCGATCCTGACTCATCGGCGGTCATCCGGCAGCGCATCGCCG
>DATABQ010000291.1:0-4264 GCA_036259495.1 Longimicrobiales bacterium
GCACGAGATCGACGAGACAGAACTCGCCCAGCTGTGGAACCACGACGTGAGCCAGCGTCAACGCGGTCGCCTGTACGTCGAGCGCGGTTTCGAGTGCTGCACTCGCCCGCGCCAGGAAACGATGGGATTCCTCGGCCGCCCTCAACTCCGTCATGTCGAGTATCGATCCAACGACGCGGACCGCCTCGCCACGATCGTTGCGGACAATGTGTGCGCGATCGAGAACGGCGGCGTATGAGCCATCGCCTCGCAGCAGTCGGTACTCGTCCGACCACGTGCTTGCGATGCCGAACATTGCGCGCTGCACACCGCGCAGCACCCGCTCACGGTCGTCAGGGTGAATCCGCCCGGTGTGCCAGTCGATGCCGGAGCGGACTTCCTCGGGCGTGTACCGCAGGCGACGAGCGGTCGCGTCGCTCCACGTGATCCGCGCCCTCGCCACCTCCCAGTCCCAGAGCACGTCCTGCGTAGCGGTCTCGACAAGCTGCAGCCGTTCCGCACATACGCGGATGTTCTGCTCGTCGCGGAATCGCTTCGTGATGTCGACGAGGTACACACGCACCTCGGTCACTCTACCGGATCCGTCCAGCGTTGCGGCGACGCGCGCCAGCACACGGGCGGGTGTGCCATCCCGACGTATGAGCTCGAGCTCCTCCAGCGGGATGAGCGGCGAGTCCGACAAGCGCGCGAGGAGCAGACGGAACGCGCCGGGCCGCGGCTCCAGCTCGTGCAGGTTCGCCTGCATCGCCGCCTCGACGGAATCCGCGCCGATGATGCGCGCGAACTCCGGATTGCATGCAACGATGCGACCCTCGTGTGTCGCGATCGCATGACCCGCGAGGCCATCATCGAAACTGCGCCGGAGCCGTGCAATCGCATCATCCGGTTCCTGATTCTGGAAGGGTATGTTCGTCATGACGACACCTCCGGCGAGCAGGGTTCGCGGGCTCTGCATCGAACCATCGTGCCGGCTGCAAGTCGGAGTAATTGGACCTTGTGCCTACGGTGGGGACGAACCGCCGGATATCGCGGACGACTTGCCGCGCGATGCCGCGATGCGTCAACTTCGCGGTGTGATCGATGACTTCGTATCCTCTGCGAGCGAGCCGGAATGAACGTATCGAAGTATCTCCCAGCATTCCTCCTCCTGCCGCTGATCGCCGGCTGTGCCGCTTCGCCCCGGGTGACCGACGCACCGGCGGCGGCAACGGAGCCTGTCCGCAACATCATCCTGCTCATCGCCGATGGTACGGGCGTGGGTGTGTGGACGGCTGCCGCCTACGCGAAGGAGGACCTGGCGGTGAAGCGCATGCCGGTAGCCGGGCTCGTGGACACGCGGAGCAGGAGCGGAAAGGTGACGGACAGCGCGGCGGGCGCGACGGTGTATGCCACCGGCCAGCGCGTGACGAACCGCACCATCGCGATGGGCGGGCCGTGCCCGCTGCCGTCCTCGCGGGACACGGTTGCTACGGAGTGGCCGGACGGCTGCGAGCCGCTGGAGACGTGGTTCGACATCGCCCGCGAGAAAGGCAAGGCAGCGGGGATCGTCACCACGACGAACGTGATCGACGCGACGCCGGCGGCGTTCGTTGCCAATGCACCGAGTCGTTACTGGCGCCAGTCGATAGCCGAGCAGTTCGCGGAGGCCGATCTGGATGTTCTGCTCGGCGGCGGACGCGCGTGGTTCGATGGCGACACCCGCGCGGATGAGCAGGACCTGCTCGGCCGGATGTGCGCCAGTGCCGACTGCGTGAGCACTGCCGAGGAGCTTACTGCTTACCGACCGGGCGACCGCCCGCTGATAGGCCTGCTCGCCCCAGGCGACTTCGATGACACGGACCCGCGGCCGGTTGCGCTGACCGACATGGTCACCGCAGCGCTCGCGCGGCTCGAGCGCGATCCCGACGGCTTCGTTGCCATGTTCGAAACGGAGGCGACGGACAATGCGACCCACGCCAACCTTCCGCTCGAGCGCGTCACGGCGGACATCCTCGAGTTCGATCGCGCGGTAGCCATCGCGCTCGAGTTCGCGAGTCGCACCCCCGGCACGCTCGTGATCGCTACGTCCGACCACGAGACGGGCGGCTTCTCTCTCGTTCAGGACGACGCCGATTTCGTGCTGGAATATACGACGGGCGGGCACACGGCGGCGTTCGTGCCGCTGTTCGCTGCGGGTCCGCAGGCTTCGCGGTTCGGCGGACTGCGCGACAACACGGAGATCGGCCGTGCGCTGATGGACATCGTGCAGAGCTGGTGATCGCGACGACGCACGGCAGCGCGATGATCGACGAAAGGGCCCGCCGCAACTCGCGACGAGCCCTTTCATTATTCCCGACGACCCGGAACGTCAGTCGGACAGCGCTTCCACAACACGCTGCGCAGCATCGAGCAGCACCTGCGCCATTTCGGCCGGGATGCGTCCGGTCCTCACCAAGGCAACGAGCTCGTTCCTGAACGCGCCGATCTGGTTCATGGCGGCCATCGTCTGGCCACGTGCGATGCTGTTCGCGGCGGCATCGAGCTTTGCTGTGAGCGACGCGCGCGCGCCGTTTGTCAGCGCACCAGACGCAGCGGCATCGCTGAACACCGTGAGCAGCTCGTGCATGCCGCTCTCGATGATGAACTCGACATCGTCGGGGAGCAGGGCGAGGAGGTCGTAACCGCTGGCGGCCTCGATGGCATCGATGCTCGTGTCGAAGTCCGTCCAGCTCATGTCGCGGACACCGGGAGTGTTCGGCATCATCACAGCGATGACCTCCAGGTCGGACCAGTGCGTGACGTCATCGAGCCCGTGATCGCGCGGGAGGATTACCGCAACCTTCCATACGCTCTCCGGAATGACGATCCGCCCCTCATCCTTCAGGGTGCCGCTGCTGCCCGCGACACCGCTGATGATGTAGATCTCGCTCGCTCCATCACGCGCACGATCACCGAGCATGGTTTCGAGATCAGACCACGGCCCCTGATTCATGTCCGCGGCCTGCGGAATGATGTTGGAGAAGTAGTAGGTCACGGCATTGTCCAGGCTGCCGGCCGTGCGATCCGCGGAACGTACGAGGTGACCGCGGTCGATGCCGAACCCGTGATACGTTCCCGCGCCGGTGTAGTCGGCGGTGGAGAGCGCGGTGAAACCGGCCGGCAACTCGGGATCGTGCGTGAAGCAGTCGCAGCGGTCGGCAGTGCCGAAGTGCGTCGCCTCCAGGTTGTAGCTGACCCAGTTCGGCGTGCCGCGCAGGTAGCTGTATGACGCCGTGTACTGATCGCGTCGCACGATGAAGTCATCGCCCGCATCTGCGTCGACCGGCTCTCCGAACTCGGTGTTGCCGTCGTAGGCCGCGGTGCCGCCGGGAGCGGCGATGTGCGTGTCCAGCGCATACGTGCGGGTGGTGCCGTTCTCTGCGGTGGCGCGGATGATCGCGGCGCCGGCGCCGAGCGCGCGCACCACACCGAGCTGATCGACGCTTGCGAGTGCAGGCGTTTCCGACGACCACGTGAACGTCGTTGCCACTTCATTGCCGAGCGGATCGCGCAGCGTAGCGAAGATCTGGTCCTCGAAGCCGACAGGCAGCGGCGGGTCGCCGCCATCGCGACCGGCGAACGTGATCGTCCACACCGCGGGTGGCGTGTCGCTCAGCGTGCCGTTCGCCGCGCCGGGTGTGCCATAGTCGCCGGCGCCGAACTGTACCGTTGCGTACCCCCAGTTGCTGCCATCGACATTCTGGTTCGCGGTTGCGGGGTCCCGCACGCCGCGGGTGGACCCACGGGCCAGCGATGTCCACGCGACCGAATCGGCCGTGGCGCCGGTACCGTCGCGCAGTACCAGCCAGTCGGTGGCGTCGAGCCAGATCGTCGTCGCAGAGCCGGTGAAGTAGTTGTAGTCGAGGTCGACGCCGCCGTTGCGCGCGACGTCCGCACCGCGGCCGAGCACGACGTATCCGCCGGCAGGCACGACGACGCTGGTTGCGATGACGTGGTCCGGCTGCCCGCCCGACGAGATCGTCCAGCCGAGCAGGTCGATGGCGGCCGAGCCCGGATTGTGGACCTCGAACCACTCGCCCCAGCTCGCGCTCTCGGCGTTCACCGGCTCGCCCATCAGCTCGTTTATGACGATCTCACCGGTCTCCCCGCCATCGCCGGGCGGCGCGGCGGTACCATTGCAGCGGCCGAAGGAGGACGGTGCGGGAGCCTCCCAGACGCCGTCGGCACCCCGCTGAAGCGAATGGCCCGTCGGAGTCGACGAGGGCTGCGCGACACCAATGTCGCT
>DATABQ010000292.1:0-9476 GCA_036259495.1 Longimicrobiales bacterium
GGAGCCATACCGCATGAGGATCGAGGACGGGACCGAAGCTCTTGAGCAGCTCTCTCACTTCAGCGATGCGCTCTGCACTCCCGCAGACCACGCCGGCCGTAAGGTCGGAGTGGCCGCCGAGATATTTCGTGGCGCTGTGGAACACGAGATCGGCGCCGTGCTCCAGCGGTCGGAAGTTGATGGGGCTCGCAAAGGTCGCATCGACGATGAGCGGGATGCCTGCCGCGCGCGCGACACGTGCCGCCTCGTGGATATCCGGCACGCGCAATGTGGGATTCACCGGGATTTCCATGAGCAGCGCCCGTGTCTCGTCGCGTATGGCACCGGCCCATCCTTCTGCGTCCGGCAGGAACGTCACGGCGACGCCCTGGCGCGGCATTTCGCGCGTGAGGATCCGCAGTGTGCCGCCGTAGAGCTCCCGCTGCGCAACGACATGACCACCGGCCGCCGTGCACGACATCAGAGCGAGCGCGCATGCAGCGTTGCCGCTCGCCAGCACCACGGCGTCTTCGGCGCCTTCCAGATCGCTCAGCTTGCGCGCAAGCGCCAGATGGTTCGGGTTCGTGCCATATCGCGTATAGAGCACCTCGCCGGACGGCACGGCATCCGTGAAGAATGTCGCCGTCTGATGGATCGGGGTTACGACCGGGCCACCCGGCTGCGACGGCAGCGCTCCGGCATGAACGGCGCGCGTGGATGCACCCTGCGACTCATTCACGTGGTCAGCCTTCATCGCGCCACATTGCCACGTAGCCGGAGTACCGGTCGAGCAGCGCCTCCGCGCCATCGCTGTCGCTCGCCTCGACCGTTACCACGAAGTACGGCTTGTCGGAATGCGGAATCACCATCGCCCACTCGCGCTCGCTCTTCCATATCTTGACACCGTCCACCAGCTGCCGGTTCTCGTGTTCGGTCTCCTGCATCAGCCGTCGCATCACGGCGCCCTTGCGACCCCACGGGCACGCGACGCGCTCCTGCCGGATGAAGATGGGCCGGTGCCGGTCGGCCAGCTCGCTCAGGCGCGCTCCCGACGCACCCAATCCCTGCAGCAGCTTCGCCGCTGCGTACATGCCATCGTAGGCAGGTATGAAGTGCGGGAAGATGAACTCGCCGCGCGTACCGGCGATCAGGTCCGCCTTCTCCGCGCTCGCCATCATGGCATGGTGTTCCGTCTTCGTCCAGATGACCTCGGCACCTCGTGCACGAATGAGGTCGGCGGCGGCGGCGGGACTCGTGACGGGGATCGCGACACGCTTCACATCCAGGTAGTCGAGCGCCACTTCAATAAACACGAGCTGCATCAGCTCGGGTGCGAGCTCGCGGCCCGTGTTGTCGATCATGTGGATCACCTCGCCGCCCGGATCGATCCACAGGCCGAGATCCGCGCGTATCGAGCGCACAATGCCGCCCAGCCGCTCGAGCGATTCGTTGAACTCCTGCTCCGTTCGCGACAGCCGGCCGGGCGCTGCGTACGCATTCAGACTGACCATCTCGGCCTGTAGTGCGCCGAGCAGACCCGGCAGCACCGAAACGGTGGTACCGTATGCGAAGTCGATGACGAGATTGAACCGGCGCTGCGCGATGGTATCGAGTCCCGTCTCGGCGAGGAAGTGCTCGTGGTAGCCTTCGACAATGCGGGTCGGAAAGTTGATGTCGCCAGTGCCCTCGGGCCCCGCACGGGGAAAGTCCTCTCGCGCGAACAGTCGTTCGATCGACTGCGTCTTGCCCGGCGGCAGGTCACGGCCGTCCTTGTCGAAGAAAAGGATGTCGACGACCTTCGCGTCGAACGGGGAGCGCCGCACGTGGATGCCGCCCGCTTCGCGCCCGTGATGCACGGCGTGCCGCACCACCGGGATGGGCATTTCGCGCAGGTCCTCGACGTTGAGGCCCGCCGACATGAAGCCGGTCATGAGCGCGCGATTGATCATGCGCGATGCGCGGTCCGAGTCGCGCGACGTGGCGACGTAGGCACCCGGCCCGAGCATGGCGCCGTACGCTCCCGCAAGGCGTGCGGCGATCTCCGGCGTCAGCTCGAAGTTCGGGATGCCGCTCACGCGCGCACCTGTGAACAGGCTCCGCTCCCATGACTCGCCCCAGATCAGCGAGTGCGTGAGCGATGCGCGTTCCTCGACGACCTTGTCGGGCCAGACTTTCACATTGGGTCCGACGACGGCGAAATCGCCGACCTCCGCATGATCGGCAATGATGCACTTCTCGCGAATGATCGCACCCTTCCCGATGTGCACGCCGCTCGCGCACACCGACTCGCCCATGCGTGCCCTGCGCCCGACGCGGCACTCCTCCCACAACACCGTCTCGCGCAGCTCCGCTCCGTCGCTGATGACGCTGCCGGCGCCTACCACCACATTCTCCAGAACCACATCATCGCCGATCTGCGCATCACGATCGACGACAACAGTACCGCGCACGTTCACGTTCTCCCCGACACGCGCACCTGCCTCTATCCAGATGGAGCCATCCGCTGTCGATCGCTGCTCGCCCGAATACCCGAGTGAGACGCGGCCGGCGAGCACATCCCGGTGCGCAGTGCGGTACTCATCGATATTGCCGATGTCGCGCCAGTATCCGTCGGCCACGTAACCATACAGCCCGGCATCATCGCGCAGCATTTCCGGAAACAGGTCTTTCGAGAAATCGACGTTAGTCTGTGCGGGCACGCGCCGGAGCGCCTCCGGTTCCAGAATGTAGATCCCGGTGTTGATCGTGTCGCTGAACACCTCGCCCCACGTCGGCTTCTCGAGGAACCGCTCGATGCGGCCGGTCTTCTCGTCGGCGATGACGATGCCGAACGCGAGCGGGTTCTCCACGGATGTCAGTGCGATCGTCGCCTCCGCACCGCGCTCCTCGTGGGAGCGGATCGCAGAGGTCAGATCGAAGTCCGTGAGCACGTCGCCGCTGATGACGATGACGCGATCATCCAGGATGAGGTCACCCGCGTTGCGCACGGCTCCGGCCGTGCCATAGTCGGCATCGGCCGTGACATACTGCATGCTGACACCGAACGCGGAGCCATCGCCGAAGTGTGAGATGATGTGGTCGGGCTGGAAATAGAGGATGGAGATCAGGTCGGTGATACCGTGCCGCCGCAGGAGCGCGACGATGTGTTCCATGATGGGCCGGTTGGCGACCGGCACCATCGGCTTGGGCCGATTGATCGTGAGCGGCTTCAGGCGAGTGCCGAAACCGCCCGCCATTATGACGCCTCTCATCCGGTCTCCATCGATTGTCAAAATGCGAAGTGACGACTCACCGGCAATGCGCAATCGGTATGCCGGGAGAAGCTAGATGCGGATACGCCGCGCAGCAATCGACGCAACACGCATGACCGCACCCTCGGGTTCGGAGCCGCCGCCTTGACGCGGGTACAGCGGAGCCGCATCCTGTACGCTGCTTCCACACAGCGCGGACATGACCAGAGAAGGCACCAAAAAAGCGGCGGAAGCGGTTCTGTGCGAGCTTCCCTCCGTGATCGGCGCGTTCGTGCGCGAAGACGTGCACGGCCATCCGCGGGAGATCCATCTGCTGGTCCGCTCAGGCCCCAATCCCCGGCACCTTGCCTATGACGTGCGCGATCTGCTCGAAGAGCGGCTCGGCATCCCGGTCGACCAGCGTGTGATCAGTATCGCGCAGCTCGCTCCCGGCAAGGAACCAGGGCCGATTCTGGCGCGGCGGTCCGCAGCAGCTGGAGCTGGCGCGGCTTCAGGTCCCGAATCGCCAGCCCCCGAAACGCAGCTCGAACCGGAGCCCGAGCCGGAGGAGACTGACGCGCGTGTCCGCTTCACCGGGATCAGCGCGGAGTCCGCCGACAAGCGGGTGCGGGTGCAGGTGACGCTGGAGCTGGACGATGTCGAGGTCACGGGCGAAGAGAGCGGGCTGGACACGGCACCGGCGCGCATGCGGACGGCAGTGGCCGCGACGCTTCAGGCCGTCGACACGACCTGTGTCGGCCGTGCGCGTTTCGAGGTGGAGCACGTCTCACTGGTCCGCGCGTTCGAGCGCGACTACGTGCTCGTCACCGTGATGGTGAGCTCGCCGTTCCTGGGACGCAAGCCGATACCGCTGGTGGGCGCGCAGCCTGTGGAAGTCGATACCGAATCAGCGGCCGCACTCGCGGCACTGAAGGCGGTCAATCGGACGCTTTCGCTGGTGCTGCGTCTGTCGGACGAGCGCCGGAAGATCTCTCCGCGCCGGGCGAACCGCTGACAGCTTCGGCTCCCGCCGCTGCGCCCTCCTCCTCCGGACTGAGCGGGAGCGAGAAGGCGAACACGGAGCCCGCCTCGGCATCGAATTCCGCCCAGGCGGCTCCCCCGAGCGATGACGCCGTCTCCTGCACCAGATTGAGACCGAGCCCTGTCCCTTCCGTCTCGACGACATCCGTGTGCGCGCGGAAGAACCGGTCGAAGAGCTGCTCGCGCGCCTCGACGGGCACACCCAGGCCGTTGTCGCGCACGCGGACGATCAGCTGAGTCCCCGGGCTCTCGCCCGACACGCTCTCGAGCGCGGCGGTGACTTCTGCCCAACGCTCCGCTGCCGTTGGATTGCTGTACTTGATTGCGTTCGAGAGATAGTTGGAGAGGCAGAGCTCGACCGCCGCCGCGTTCACCTCGATATCGGGAAGCTCACCCCCGACGCGCAGGTCCACCTCCCGCGCGCGTGCAAGCTCGCGCAACTGGCGGAACACCTCGGTCACGACCTCCTGCAGTCCGACATTGCGGTGGCGGCGACGCTGTCCGTCGATCTTAGCCAGGGCACTCAGATTCTCCAGTACTTTCTGGATCGCCTGCGCGTTCTCCTCGACCATGCCCGCGAAGCGCTGGCGCTCTTCCGAGCCGAGCCAATCCTCGCGCAGCAGCTGCCCGGCACCGAGCGTTGCACCGACACGGTTCTTGAGCTCGTGCGTGATCATGCGATTGAACCGGCGCAGCCGCTCCTCACGCTCCGCCATGCGCTCGCCCAGTGCCCGCAGGTAGTGCGCAGTCGTGACCTGCTCGACCACGGAGATCGCGCTGAAGATCCTGTGTGAACAGGTCAGCAGGTCGTCCGGACTGCACGCCCGGTCGGACTCGGCCACGACGCGCGCCGAGAACGTGAACAGCAGACCGCCGAGGATCTCGTACTCCTTGAGGATCTGGCTGGCATCGAAGCCCTGCCGGAAGCGCAGCTCACCCAGCTCCATCGCCTTTGCAACGACCGGTACATCCGCCGTGATCTCTTCCGTCGGGTCCTCGAGGTAGTCAGCGATCCCGTCCATGAGAACCGGGACATGATCGAGCAGCTCCTCTGACGGGAAGATGCGGTCGGCGGGTACGTTCACACGTGCAGCGATCCGCTCGAGCCAGCGCTCTGTGAGCTCGTCTCGGGAAGCGCGCAGGTGCGACGCGATTTCAGCTGCAAGAGCGGACGACTTCGTAGTATCCATCAGCCAGGGGGCGAAAGGGTCCGTCCTGCTGAAGAGCAGGAAACGAGCCACTGACTGACCGGATACGGCATCGAACTCGAAGGCTGGTGTTGTGATTCACAACACCGCGGCGAGCCGTTCTCAGCGTTCGGGAAGCAGCGTCGTGAGAGCGCAGAAGGAGTCCGGCGCACCGCGGCGCAGAACGACACGGCGTGACGCGAGGCGATCGAGTGCGGTACCGACTTCGGCCGCGGTTGCATCCAGCTCGACGGCTACATCCTCGGGACGTCCGAGTCGCACGCGCTGGAGCGCATGCCATGCCTGGTGCTCGAGCTCGTCTGCGCACCCGAGCAGCGTGAACTCGCCTTCCACCTCGGCGACGAGCGCGAGATCATGGCGGATCAGCACTTCGTCGATGGGATCGCGGTGCTGCTCACCGAGGCCGCGGGCTACGAAGTACGCGTCGGCGGGACGGTCAGCCAGCTGGTATCGCTGGATGAGCTTCGCGACCGCTTCGTCGGCGCAGCTGTAGTCGAGCACCACGACCTGCGTGAAGTCGAGAACGGAGAGGCAGACGGAGCCGATCTCACCGATCTGGCTTTCGATGCCGAGGCGGAGTGCGCGGCCGGTCGGGCGCGTGACGAGATGCGAATAGAGACTCGCGACCGAACGCTGCACGAGCGTCGACAGGTCGAACGAGAACGGGATGACGTTACCTGAACTGTGCATCAGCGACCTGTCCTCCCCGCCGCAGCTGCAGGCTGCGAGGTACTTGCATCGACGAGCGCCGGAAGCACGATTCCGATCTGCGCACCTGGAAGGTAGGGCAGTTCCTTCTCCAGCGGAACTCCCTCGTCCCAGGCGGGCACGTCCATGATGCGCGCAGTGCCGCTGCGGATCGAGATGCGGCCGCCCCAGCGCGCGACGTACTTGCGGATCTGCTGAATGCCCTGCCCGCGCCCGGGATCGTGGAAGCGCGTCTGGCCGTGCATGAACGCCGCCTCTAGCGCGGCGCCATCATCCCAGTGGTCGTAGCGGGCCGCGTGTGCGCCCGCGAGCGACGCGCGAAAGCCGATCCCGAGATCCATGACCGCGATCACCACCACCTTCCGCCCGACCTTCTTCGTCCAGTTGTAGGTCTGGGTCGCCACCCAGCCGCTGGATTCCGCGTGCTCGATAATGTTTTGGCAGACTTCCGACAGGATGACGCTGAACTGGAATGCTTCGCGCATCGGATAGTTCAGCTGGCTCGTCAGAATGTTGAGTCCGCGCCGGTTCACGAGATCGACGACCGTGTGCACGTCGGCGTGCGAGTTGACGGGAGTGATCTCGAGGAGCACATCGGACGCACCATCGTGACGGGATCGAGGGCGCGGCCCGTTCAGGTCGAAGATGGGCTCCGCATGCTCGAAAAAGCCCATACGTCCCATGTAGCTGACGACGTCGGGCGAGTCCGGCATCTTGAAGACGGCACGCTCGCCGCGACGACGTGCGACTTCGCCGAGCGCGAGCACTCCTACCATGCCGTACGGATCAGCCCACCGGACGTGCGTCGCATCGAACAGCAGCCGACCCTCCGGCGCAGCTTCGAGCGTACGCACCATCGGCTCGAAATACCGCTCGTCGAGCGATGCCGGAAGTGTAATGATGTTCACGTACCGATTCGACCCTGCAAATGGTGATGAAGGCCAGTCGCGCCGCGATGCTCGACGTTGCGTGCGGCCGCGCCGTTCGCCCGTCGCATCGCTGTTTCCAGGTCCCGCTGCGCCAGCAGCGTTGCGAAGAAACTCGCACCCCACACGTCGCCGCACCCGGTGGGGTCGCCTTCGCGGGGCACGAGGTCCGGCGGCACGTGCTGCGTGCGCACCGCACCGGCACCGCCTATACCCGTGGTGAGCACGCGCGGCCGGCGCCACGTGCGCGGATCCTCGTCGAGACCTGCCACTGCGAAATATGCGGAGCCGCGGTCGCCAAGTGTCACCAGCAGCAGGCGCGGCGCCTCGCCGACGATCTCCGCTGCGAACAGCCACGGATCGCCCCACGCCTACGCCAGCGTTGCAAGCTCGTCCTCGTTCAACTGCACTGCGTCGAAGCAGCGAAGCCATTCACGCCAGCTCTCGAGAGGGCGCGGTACACGCAGGCCGCCCGGACCGACGCCCAGCAGGAGTGAATGCACGTCGGCGTATATCGGCCCGGCGAAATGCGCGCGCAGTGCCTGCGCCGTTTCCAGCTCCATCTCGAATCCCGAGATGAAGTTAATGTAAAGCGCATCGAGATCGCGCACGCGCGGCGCGAGCTCGACCCACGTCCACGGGCTCACTCCCCCGGTCAGCCGCTCGGCGCGACGCTGATTGTCGTTGTAGCGAAGCTCGACGCGATTGTTGGGCTCGCTGACGACCGTGATGCCGGTCTCCAGGTCCATGTGAGGCAGCGGGCGCAGGAACCGCCAGGCCTGCTCGGCGAGGTCACCCCCGACGCGCACGAGAGGAACGACGGTAGCTCCGGCGGGGCAGGCAGCGGACGCGGCCGCGAGTGCGTACGAAATGCCGCCCCACTCCTCGATCGGAACGGATCGCCCGTCACGCGAGAAGATACGATCCCACACCATTGTGCCCAGCACACCGACCCGCATCAGACGGTGCCGAACATCTCCTTCTTGAACACCGCAATGGCACCGATGAGGCCCGCTGTGCCGGGCAGCTGCGCGGAGACGATCTGACATGCCTCCTGCGCACTCTTGAACGCACGCTTGCGGACTTCAGCGCGGAGCGGCGCGAACAGGTGCTCGCCCGCGCGCGTCACACCGCCTGCGATCACCACCATTTCCGGATTCAGCACGTTGATGATGCTCGCGATACCCGCGCCCAGCAGCTTCGCAGTTTCACGCATGACGTCGTTCGCATAGGGATCACCGAGGACGACGCCCTCGTACACGGTTGCCGCAGTGAGATCCTCGAGCTTGCCGTTCACGAGCGCAGGCAGCAGCGATTCCGCGCCCGCCTCGATCCCCTCCACCGCGCGCAGGGCAATCGCCGGGCCGGACGCGTACGCCTCCAGGCAGCCGTAGTTTCCGCACTTGCACTTCCGACCGTTGGCCTCGATGGTCATGTGGCCGATCTCGCCCGCGGCATCGCTCGCCCCGTGGAAGATCTCGCCGTTCAGAACGAACCCGCCGCCGATTCCGGTGCCGAGCGTCAGGCCGACCAGCGTATCCACGTTGCGGCCTGCACCGAGCCACCACTCGCCGTACGTGGCGCAGTTCGCGTCGTTGTCGAGCGTCGCCGGCAGATTGACGCCGTTGGAGATGAGATCGCGCAGCGGGAAGTTGCGCCATCCGAGGTTCGGCGTGTTGATGACCGTCCCGGTGGCGCGATCGAGCGGACCGGGAGAGCCGATGCCGACGCCCGCGAAATCGTCGCGACTGCCGCCGTGCCCGGCGACCACCTCGTCCATCGCTTCCGTGATCAGCCCGATGATGCGGTCGACAACGAACTTCGCGCCCCGCTGCGCCTCCGTCGGCACGCTGCGACACGCGAGCACCTCGCCCGTGCCGCCGTCGATCGGCAGCACGCCGACGACGATGTTCGTCCCGCCGAGATCCACGCCGACCACCCACTTCCTGTCGTCCGGCACGCCGGCGCCCGGGCCGTCGTGACCCCTTGAAACGACTTGTGATCTGTTGCTTTTCACGACTGCGTCTCTCGGTCACGATCTACGTGCCCGCCCGGCCACAGCGGCTCGAGCCGGATTACTCCACTGACATTTGGCACTTCAGCGACTCTTTTGGCAAGTGCGTACGCTGCGCTCCGCACCCCGGCTTTCACCCGCCGCCGGTGATCCGCAGCGTGGGATCTGGCGTCAGCTCCGCTATGCCGAGTCGCGCGCGATGCTCACCCGAGCGCTCGATCCGCTTCAGAATCGCCCGGTTCCGCTGCACGACTTCGGGATCCTTGTACGGCCGCTCGTGGTGAAGATGCAGACAGACGGCGCGATGACGGATCTGTCGCCCCCTTACGCCCAGGTTCTCGAGACGGAATCCGAGCGCACGGTCCAGTCC
>DATABQ010000293.1:0-3643 GCA_036259495.1 Longimicrobiales bacterium
GCAGCCTGTTGGCTGCAGTGGCGATTGCGGTACCGATCGCAGTGCCGTCGTCGAGCATGCCCGTGCCTGCGGAGAGCTGCTCCAGCGCCTGGTAGATGACCGGATAGTCGATCGTGATCGGCACCTGCGTGAGCGCTTCCCCGGCGAACGCAACGAGTCCGATGCGATCGTAGTCGCGGCCACGGACGAACTCGGCGACCGTCTCCTTCGCGACGGCGAGGCGGTTGCGTGTGCTGCGGCGTCCCTCGGAATCCTCGGTCGAGAGATCCTCGGCGAGCATCGAGCTGGAGATGTCGACCACGATGGCGATCGCAATGCCTTCCGCGTTGATGTCCACCACGGACGCACCGGTGCGCGGTGTTGCGACGGCGATGACGAGCGCCGCGAACGCGAGCGCACGCAGCCAGCCGGGCACCAGCGCGAGAACGCGCGCGCTCGCGGGCGCTACACGGCCGAGCAGACCGGCGCGGGAAAACGTGAGCGACCGCGGCTGCGCATCGCGAGTCAGCCAGAGGTAGAGCGGGATCGCGAGCAGGAGCAGCAGAGCCCACGGATTGCCGAAGCCCATGTTCATGCTGCCTCCCGTTCGTCCGCAGGAGCCGGCTCCGGCTGCACATGGAACTGCTCGACCCAGCGGCGGGCCGCGTCGAGGTCGCCGCTCGCATTGTCGCGGGTCGTGGTGGCACGCGCGAACTTCACCATGTCCGCCGCGCCGAGTATGCGCGTGAGCTCGAGCGCATCCTGCATTCCGACATCGGCACGCAGCCGCATCGCCAGCTCCGACGTGGTGAGATCCACACTCCAGCGCGGATCCACGGCCGCGACGTAGTGACGCAGCGTCTCCGTCAGCCGTGCATAGAACTCACGGAACTCGCCGCGCTCGATCAGACCCTCACGCCGCAGCGCCGCGAGCTGCGCCAGTGCAACGTCCAGCGGCGGCACGGCCGGCGTGAAGACCACCGGCTCTTCCGCGCCGCGCCTCCGCTTCCACCACATGTACAGTGCCGCGGCAATCAGCGCAGCAATGAGCAGCGCGAGCAGGATCGGCCACCACAGCCGGTTGGCGCCGAGCACATCCTTCGGCGGCTGGGCTTCGATGCCGGACGTGTCGGCCGGCAGGACGGACGTCACCTCGAACGTCGGCAGCGACACGTGCAGTGTCGTATCGCGCTGCCCGTCCACGATGCGGAGCGCCACGGGCGGCAGCTCATAGGTGCCGGGGCGCCAGGCGGCGAGCGGATACATCACTGTGACGCTGCGCCCGCCGCCCGCCGTATCCGTGCGGACTTCACGGCGTCCGGCGTGCTCGACGTCCGCGACCAGGTCGAGCGAGTCGGGCGCTCCGATGCGCGCGCCTTCCGCGAGGTCGATCCTCACGGCGGCGTGGAACACGTCGCCGACCGTGATCGTTTCCGGGACGACCGCCGCGCGCGGCTGCTGCGCATGTGCGGCCGCTGCCCCCGGGAGGAGCAGAATGAAGAACGCGGCGGCGTACCTCATCGACGCTGCCGCTCACGACGGCGGAAGAAGGCGAGCAGCGGCTTCACGTAAGGCTGATCGGTGCGCACTTCGATCTCATCGACGCCCAGCCTCCGGAACAGCCGCCGCGTGCGACTGCGCTCGCTTGCGAGCAGGTCAGCGAACGCTTCGTGCACGTCGGCACGGCCGGTGTCCACCCATGTCAGCTCGCCGGTCTCGGGATCCTCGAGCGCGACGATGCCGACATCCGGAAGATCGAGCTCGGCAGGATCCGATATGGACACGCCGACCACGTCGTGGCGCCGCGATACGAGCCGCAGCGTCTTCTCCCAGCGCTGATCATCCTCCGCCTCCGACCCAGGTCGTGCGGCGAAGTCGCTCAGCAGGAAGATGATGCCGCGGTGCGCCAGGAGTCGCGCCGCGTAGTCCAGCGCGCCGGCGATGTCGGTGCCGCGGCCGCGCGGGCGGAAAGCGAGCACATCGCGAATCAGGCGCAGCGCGTGACGGCGACCCTTCCGGGGCGGCACCACGTGCTCTACGCTGTCGCTGAAGATCAGGAGACCGACGCGGTCATTGTTGCGGACGGCGGAGAGTGCGAGCACGGCAGCGAGCTCCGCAGCGAGGTCCGCCTTGAAGCGGCCGCGCGTGCCGAACTGCTCGGAGCCGGACAGATCCACGACGAGCAGCACGGTCAGCTCGCGCTCCTCGACGTGCTTCTTCACATACGGATGGCCGGTGCGCGCCGTCACGTTCCAGTCGATGTTGCGCACGTCGTCGCCAGGCTCGTACTCACGGACTTCCGAGAACTCCATGCCCTGCCCCCGGAAGACGCTCTGGTACTCGCCGCCGAA
Organism: Longimicrobiales bacterium; assembly: GCA_036259495.1. Lineage (GTDB taxonomy): Bacteria > Gemmatimonadota > Gemmatimonadetes > Longimicrobiales > RSA9 > SH-MAG3. Next base: position 2,331 of record DATABQ010000293.1, read on the forward strand.
GATCGATGTGACGAGGCCGCGCGTGCGCAGCTCGATCTGCCGCACCTGACGCAGCACGTCGCGCGTGGCCGGTGCGGTCGATGCCGGCGGCGGCGCGGGCGGGCGGCGCAGGAACCGGATCACGGCACCTCGACCGCCGCGAACACGCGCGTCACGATATCATCGGATGAGACTTCTTCGGCCTCCGCCTCGAAGCTCGTGATGATGCGGTGCCGCAGCACGTCCGGGCCGACCGACTTCACGTCGTCCGGCAGAACGTAGCCGCGGCCCTGCAGATACGCGTGCGCACGCGCACACAGTGCCAGGTAGATGCTCGCGCGCGGCGACGCGCCGTACTGGATGAGCGGCGTGATACTGCCGAGACCGTATCCCGCGGGCTCGCGCGTCGCGTGCACGATCGAGACGATGTAGTCCTCGATCTTCTCGTCCATGTAGACGCCCATGATCTCTTCACGCGCCGACAGGATCTGCTCCGGCGTCGCGACCCTATCGATCGCGGCGGGCTCCCGCCCCGCCATCCGGCGCATGATCTCCTTCTCGTCGGACTTCGGCGGGTACCCGACGCGCAGCTTCAGCATGAAGCGATCGACCTGCGCTTCCGGCAGCGGATATGTGCCTTCCTGCTCGATCGGGTTCTGAGTCGCGAGCACGAGGAACGGCTTCGGCAGCGCGAACGTCTCGCCGCCGAGCGTGACCTGTCGCTCCTGCATCGCCTCGAGCAGCGCCGCCTGCACCTTCGGCGGTGCGCGGTTGATCTCGTCCGCAAGCAGGATGTTCGCGAAGATGGGTCCGCGCCGGGCGGTGAAGTCACCGGTGCGCTGGTTGTAGATCATGGTGCCCACGACGTCGGCGGGCAGGAGGTCGGGCGTGAACTGGATGCGCTCGAACGTCGCGGACATCGCGTCGGCGAGGGATCGCACTGTGAGCGTCTTGGCGAGGCCCGGCACACCCTCGAGCAGCACATGGCCGCCGGTGAGAAGACCTACCAGCAGCCGGTCGATCATCGCGTCCTGTCCAACGACCCGCTTCCGAAGCTCCGTGCGGATGCGCTCCGCCAGCTCGCGTCCCGCGGCAGGCGTGGTCGACACCGTTCCTTCCACCAACGGGCCCCTCCGTAATCTTCAGGTGTCGCCGGCCGACCGACCCGATCGGCTCAGCGTTTCGTGCGTTCTCCGCGGTCCTCGTAGCGGAACACCCATGCGGCCATCCGGCCGGGCCGGATGCTCATCCCGCGTTCCCCCGGCTCAGCATCCATCCTCGACCCGCGCTCCGGCCCGGAGCCATCGCCCAGCTCGTGCAGCATGTGCTGCGCC
>DATABQ010000294.1:0-8642 GCA_036259495.1 Longimicrobiales bacterium
GGCTTCGGGGGGACCTTCGAGCGTGCGCCCGGCCTGGAGTATGTGATGCGCCGGGGCTCAGCCGCAAGCTCGTGCGTCCGCGCGGGACCGGCCTCGCGCGGGACCGGCCTCGCGCGGCACGCTTGCATGGAGGACCCTCGCCTGCCTAACGTCAGCGATCCTTCAGGACACCAGGCACACAGGGGCGATCATGGGATACGCGGATCCGCAGCGTGCGACGCGCGCACTCCGATTCCGTGCACCGCACGCGCGGGCAGTACTCTTCGCCCTCGCAGCCACAGGCTGCGCGGCTCAGGCCGTGCCGGCCCAGACACACACGTCGCAGCATCACGCGTTCCGCACAGTCAATGTGGTCGAGGGTCTCGAGCACCCATGGGGCATGGCATTCCTGCCGGATGGCGACATCCTCGTAACGGAGCGCCCCGGCCGTTTGCGCATCGTACGTGACGGTGCGCTGAGCCCGGATCCGATCACGGGCGTACCGGACGTTCACGCGCGCGGGCAGGGCGGTCTCCTCGATGTCGCCATTCATCCCGACTTCGCAGAAAACCGCTTCGTCTATCTCAGCTACTCGAAGCCGGGGCCTGACCGCACTGCGACCACCGCAGTCATCCGCGGCCGACTCGAAGGCAATGCTCTCACGGGCGTCGAGGAGATTATCGAGGCGAAGGCCTGGCGGCAGGCCGGCCAGCACTTCGGTTCGCGGCTGGTGTTCGACCGTGACGGCTACCTCTACATCACCGTCGGCGAGCGCGGCGAGATGCAGGCGGCTCAGGATCTGACGAATCATCAGGGCACTGTGCTGCGGTTGCACGATGACGGCCGCGTGCCGGAGGACAATCCGTTCGTCGGTCGCTCTGACGCGCTGCCGGAGATTTACACGTACGGCAATCGCAGCCCTCAGGGACTGACGGTGCATCCCGCGACCGGCGAGCTGTGGGAGTCGGAACACGGACCGCGCGGCGGCGACGAGATCAATCTGATACGTCCGGGCGCCAACTATGGGTGGCCGGTGATCACATACGGCATCAATTACAACGGCCGCCCGATCAGCGACATCCAGGAGAAGGAAGGGATGGAGCAGCCGCTCCACAACTGGGTGCCGTCGATCGCGACTTCCGGCATTGCCATCTACGATGGAGACCGCTTCCCGAACTGGCGCGGCGATGTATTCGTGGGGGGACTGGCAGGACAGCATCTCGCCCGCGTCCGCTTCGACTCGGATCGGAACGTGATCGAGACCGAGAAGCTGCTGGAAGGCATCGGCCGTGTGCGCGATGTGCGTACGGGCCCGGACGGCTCGATCTACCTGCTTATCGACGCGCCCGACGCGCCGCTGGTGCGACTGGATCCGGCCGGCTGAAGCCGCGCGTCATTCCGTCGCTTCGATCTCGCGCAGCACACTCTCGCGATCGCGCTCCGGCCAGCTCGCGAACGGCCGCACTGCGAGATTGCTGTTCGAGAATTTCGGCTCTCCCGTGATTTCACGGCCGATCCAGTCCGGCCGCTCGCGGTCGACGCTCGCATCCCACTCATCCAGCGGCTCCGCATCGCCGCGGTGTTCGACCTCTGCGATCACCAGACCTGCGTTCCCGCCCTCGAGCTGATCGACTTCCCAGACCAGACTGCCGATCCGGATGGTGCTGCGCGTCTTCGTTACCGGAGCGCCAGCGAACAGTCCCGCATCCACGATCGCCTGCGCAGCTGCCGGATCGATATCGCACTCGATCTCCGTGCGCGTGCCGCCCGCCGATGGGCCCTTCACCGTGAGTTGCGCGCCACCTGCCGCCAGCCGCACACGCACAGTCCTCTCCGCCTCGGCCGCAAGATACACCTGCACCAGATGCTCCCGCGCCGCGTCGGGCGCTGCTGCCGCCCAGCGCGCAATCCGCACCAGGAATCGGCGCTCCGTTTCCGTGTTGGCGCCGCTCATGGTGAGAGATCCAGGTCGTATCGCTCCTCTGTCACCACTGCGCCCCATCGTTCGAGTGTCTCCTGGTGCGTGAGCACGAATCCGCGCGAACGGTACAGGTGTGCTGCGGCCGCCAGGGAAGCAGTCGTCCAGAGGAAAACCCGGGAATGACCTGCACTGCGACAGAACGAGAGCGCTTCATCGATCAGCAAACGGCCCAGTCCCCGACCGCGGGCGGAGGGCACCACCAGGAACCAGCGGAGCTGCGCGACGCCCTCGTCCACTGCGAGAATCGCAATACAGCCGACGACCTCACCAGCACGTTCAGCAATCCAGATCCTGTCCCGTGACGGCTCCCAGCGCTCTGAAATGCGGCCAAAGGTGCCGGCGGCAAACGCCTCGAAACGCCAGTCCCAGCCCTGCTCGCGAGCGTAGACCTCTCCGTGCAGCCGGATCACGGCACCGACATCGCCCATCCGGAGATCGTTGCGGATCCGGATCTCATCCACCGCCTGCGGCACGTCAGTCTGCGACTTCGGCGGGCTCGCGCGGGAGCTCGAGCGTAAACGTGGAGCCCTCCCCCACCTCACTGCTCACCGTCAGCTCCCCTCCCATCGCGCGGGCGAGGTCGCGGCTGATCGCCAATCCGAGACCGGCACCCTCATGCGAGGAGCTATGCGTGCGACCGACCTGCACGAACGGCTCGAATATGGAGTCGAAGCTGTCCTCCGGTATGCCACGGCCTGTGTCACTCACGTCGATATAGACCCGACCGCGACGTACCCTGCATGATACAGTGACGGTACCGCCCTCTTCCGTGAACTTGATCGCGTTCGTCAGCAGGTTGAGCAGGATCTGCTCGGTCTTCGCCCGATCCGAATACACCGTCGACCGGACGTCCTTCGGCCAGATGGTATTCAGCTCGCGTGCCGCCGCCAGTGGCGCCACCATGTCCGCCACCGACGTCAGGATCTCCCGCAGCGGGACGTACGCCAGATCATACGTGAGACGACCTGCCTCGATCCTGCTGAAGTTGAGCAGGTCATTGATGATGCCGAGCAGATGCTGCTGGCTGCGGCGGATCCGTTTCAGATCGTCGATCTGCTGATCCGTTACCGGCCCGCGAATTCCCAGCGAGATCAGGTCCACGTAGCCGCCGATCGCATTGAGCGGCGTGCGCAGCTCGTGCGACATCGTCGCCAGGAACTCGGCGCGCGCGCGGTTCGCCGCCTCCGCCTCTGCGAGACGGCGTGCATCCTCGATCGCCCGCAGCTCCGATTGCCGCCGCTCCGTCAGGTCGCGTGTCACCTTAGCGAACCCCACCAGCTGCCCATCCGCGCCGCGCAGGGCGGTGATCACCACGTTCGCCCAGAACCGCGTCCCGTCCTTGCGCAGCCGCCATCCCTCGTCCTCGAAGCGGCCCTCCGCCGTCGCCACCCTCAGCTCCATCGGCGGCTTGCCATTGTCAATGTCTGACTGCGGATAGAAGATGGAAAAATGTTGCCCGATGACTTCCTCCGCCGTGTAGCCTTTGAAACGTTGAGCGCCCGGGTTCCACGTCAAAATATGACCGGTGGGATCCAGGGCGAAGATCGCGTAGTCTCGCACGCTCTCCACCAGGAGCCGGTAGAGCGCGGGCGACTCGTGCAGAGGCTCCTCCTCCTCCGGGCTCGGCGTCACGGAGGCCGGCGGCTCCAGGGAGTCCCTGCCCGCCTCTGTTTCCTCGCTCCGGTGATCAGCGTCGCTCATCATTCTCTATCTCGAGCCACGGTTCGCTCCGTCACGCAACGGGCCAATACTGCACAGGCCACGGCGAAACGGCAAAAACCGCGGGAGTGGGCACCCACACCATGCCGGCCGCTTCGCGGCGCGCGCCGGATGGAAATTGAATCAGGACATGGTCATGCAGCGTGTCAGGACGGACCATGCCGCGATCGCTGCACTCTGCGTGCCGCGCCCGGCCGAAGCGTTGTGAGACAGCGGGGAAATCAGGAGATCGTGGGGTCGGGCGCCCGATCGGCAGCGCCCGGTTCAGCCGTTGCTCGCGCGCCCTCGCACGCTGATTCGCGCCCCGATCCGTGCTCGCGCCGCAGTACATACCGCCATACGAGGACACCCGCCCCCACCAGACCCATACCGCTGATGATCGTAGCCGCCGTTCCGGGTGCAGGCTGCGTCGCGAGATTGGAGCCGAGTGCTTCCGCGGCGATCATGGTGCCGTTCCACGCGGCGTGCGTGAGCACGGCCGGCCATATCGAGCGGAACACGTGCACAGCGAGTCCGCACGTGATTCCGACGGTGAGGGAAATAGCGAGAATGGACCAGTTGGGCCCGCCGACATGCAGAAGCATGAAGAGGATGGATGCGGTCACGATGGCGGCGGGTACGCCATGCCGTCGCTCGATGAGCCGCTGGATGTGACCGCGGAACGAGAACTCCTCGACCATGGGAATGACGAGCGCGATCAGAGTGGCGAGGGCCGCCCATCCGACCCACGTCTCCTGGTACGGTTGGAGCATCTCATACCAGACCGGCACATCGCCGGGATCGATCTCGGGAGCGATCAGGGCGATGAACGATCCCACGCCGAACAGCAGGAGCAGGCTGGCGGCGCAGCTCAGCAGCACGAGCCGCGGCGCGCCGTCCGGGGCGCGGAGCCGCAGGCGCGCGAGGCGGTGGCTCCGGCGGCGGCCGGGCCGGACGGCCCAGGCGTAGAAGGCGCCTCCGAGGAAAAGCACCCACACGAGTCCTGCTGCGGGCGGGAGAGCGGCGAGCACGACCATCGCCAGCATGTTGAAGATGATCGGCGTGAGCATCGCGGCGGCGATGCGAATGATCATGTCAGCGTCCGTCCGCCGGCCCGATCCACGGTATGCTCCCGTCGATCGGCTGCCTCATCTCGAACACGGCGCGCTCACGGGGCAGGCAGTACCACTGCTCCGGGCCGCGTGTCCCGAAATCGCCCTTGTCGACCGGGTACAGGACGTGGGACATGACGTCCGAGCCGCTGACGAACGCGATGAGCGTAGCATGGTCGCTCGACTCGATTCCGGTGCGCCGGGCACCCGCCCAACGCTCGCCGAGCACCGAGTCGACCCGCTCGTACGTGGTGTACGGTCGGAAGATGCAGACGCGGTCCCAGTCCCCGGGAATGGAGCGGGAGAAGTCTGCGCCGCCAGGCGAGGTAGCGAGCGCCTGCTCGATCGTGAAGACGAGACTGTCGTTGGACTGCGATGCGCAGGCCGTGCTCATCGACAGCAGGAGCACCAGGCCGATCATGCCGCGGGCTGTAGTCATCCATTCCCTCCACGGGCAGGAAAGCAGCCGCCGCCGACCGGCGCTGCCCTGCCGCCTCTTCGTACACCGCGCGAGTCGCGTGGATCGTTCATTGCACACTGCGACGGACATCCCGATACGGAGTGCCAGTCGTGAAGCGAACTCTGACAACGTTGATGCTGCTGTCTGCGGCGTGCACGGACCTGAGCCCGCAGCGCGTCGAAGTCGCGGCGGATTCCGCGGCCGGCGAAATCGCGTTCGAGCTCGCGGGCCCCGGCGGCGCAGCGCTGGTGGTCCCGGTGCGAATCAATGGCGAAGGTCCGTATCAGTTCGTGCTCGACACCGGCGCGACGGTCACCTGCCTCGACGATCAGGTGGTATCTGCCCTCGATCTGCCGGAGGTGACCGGCGTCATCGGTACCGCCGCAGGCATCGGCGGTCAGGGCGGGGTCTCGCTCGTGTCGCTCGACTCCCTCAGCATCGGCGGCGTGCGCGCATTCGAGCTGGAAGCCTGCGTGATCGATCTCGAACACCTCAGCGGCGTCGGACTCGAGCTCCACGGCCTGATCGGCCTGAACGTGCTGAGTGAGTTCCTCGTAACACTCGATTTCGAACGGAATATCCTCACGCTGGAGAACCCCTGATTCGGCTCCCGATCTAGCTCCCGCAGTTCATCTCCCGCAGTTCATCTCCCGCAGTTCGATTCTCCCGGCGTTCGATTCTCCCGCAGTTCAACCCTCCCGCAGTTCAACCCTCCACGACGATCAGATTCGTCTCCCGCTGCGCGACCTCACCCGTCCGTCCGTTGCGCACGGTGATCGTCACCACGTAAGACCCCGGCTGCAGCTCACCTGCGAGTTCCCTATCCGTCCGCACCACACCGTCCCGGTCCGGAGCGGCGTCCTCGTCGAATTCGATGGAGAGCGCACTCCGGCTCTCGATCAGGGCGCGCAGCCGCTCCATGATTCCCGCCTCGTCGAACGGTGCGACGACCACCTGCACGCTGAGCGGGTCGTTGGCGTCGACATTGTAGAGCTCGTAGTAAATCCGGAACGGCGATCCCTCGAGAATCGCGTGACCCTGTGCGGGCGCGAGCCGGGATGTGCCGCGGATCCAGGCGCCGTCACGCGGCTCGGCAATCACGATGTCGCTCAGGCCCAGCGCGCTGTCGGAGAATGCAAGAACATCGCGGCTCGTGGCCATCACCTGGCCCTGTTGTGAGTCGTAGCCGTTGATCACCGACAACGTGATCCGCGCGCCATCCGCGGATCGCACGCGCATGGGCACGGCAGTCCCGACCACGGCGCCCTGCGGCAGCGGCTGCGGCTGCGTGAATGCGATCACCGTATCTCTGCGCGCGATCGATTCCGTCACCGGATCGCCGGCGGCGAACAGGATGCGGAAGGCGTAGGCGAGCGGCGGGCCGGAACCGCCCGGGCTGAGCTCGCCCGCATGGACGGCGATGTAGGCGGCCAGCTCCGTGGCATCCGCGGCCCTGAAGGAGTACAGATTCATGGATGCGGTGAGGGGATGCAGCAGGCGCGGCGCGGCGTTCTCGCTGTTGAGCACCTCTGCACCGTGTCGACGCGCTTCCCAGACGAGCGTCTGGAATGTGTTGCCGGCGAGGTCGGGCGACGTGTGGCAGCGGCTGTAGTACATCGCGAGCGAAGGATCGAACGCGCTGAGCCTCATCGACCAGTCCATCAGGTCACCTGGCACCGGATAGCCGAAACCCGTGCCGCTGTCGTGGTGAATCATGCGGTTGTCTATGACATGCCTGCTGCCGCAGATCGGGTACGGCTCGGCCAGGAAATAGTCTGCGCGGTCCGGTCCGCGATCGAACTCGAACACCGGCTGAACCGGACCCGGCCGCGAGTATGTCCACGCAATGCGCTGCGCCGGGGGATTGCCCACGGGAATGATTCGCAGCTCCTCCGTGGGAGCGCCGTGCCGCAGGTAGATCATGCCGCGATCGTCGAGCAGCATCGGATCCGGCATCATAGTATCGGTCCAGAGCGTCGTCGGAACGGGTGCCCCGCGATACGACACACGCCTGTAGTTTCTGAGCACGTGCTCGAGCCGACGGTGGTGCTCGGCTAGTCTCTCGCCCACGCGCACGCCGGACAGCAGCGCGCGCCACTCCCATTTGCGCCGGATCCACTCTGCGTGCCCGTCGTCCAGCGTATTCCATTCGGCCATCTCGTCAGGGCCGAGCAGTAGCCGGATATCGTCAAAGTAGCGGTGCAGGACGTCAGGCTTCGCGGCGGCTGAGAGACCCTCGAGGTAGGCTGTGGCACCGGCGTCCGCCCGTCCGTCCAGCATCAGCGCAATGCCGAGCACGCGTGCAGCCCGCGGCCCGGCGGGTGCGATCGCCTCGACAGCGTCTCGCGCCGCATCATACTCGCCGCGCGCGAGCTCCACCTCGCCCAGCGCCGTCCAGAACTGCGCCTCACGGAGGCTGTCCGGCACGCTGCGGAGCGATTCCGCGGTGACTTTCAGGCTCTCCGACTTTCCCGTGATCACGGCCACCGCCGCCAGCTCCGTCACGATCTCCGGCCAGCCCGTATCCTCCACCACATCCGTCAGCAGGCGGACGCCTTCGATCTCCGCATTCGTATGCCGGTTCATCGGCCGAATGAGCGCACCTTCGGCATTCAGCACGTGAATGTCCGGGCCGCGCACGAGTATGAGTCCGAGCAAGGCGCGCAGGAACGGATCCGTCGAGTTCGTGCGCCGACGCTCGCTGCGCAGTGACATTGCCGCCACGCGCGCTGCGGTATGATCGCAGTCGAAGATCCATTTGCGCAGGTTGCCGACCGCCTCCTGGTGCGTCTCGCTCAGCTCATCCGGCCTGTCCAGGAGCTGCTCCAGACTCGCCGGCGACTGCCGGCCGTCCGGAAGGTGCCAGCCGCAGGTGGGCGACTGCTGCGCCAGCACCGGGATTGCGGTCACCCAGAAGGCGGCGAGAGCTGCGCAGACGGACAGGCTGATTCCTGGCGACGCACGCATGCGGTTACCGGCGGAGGGGGTACAGTCGCACGTACTCGAGCTCGAGCTCGTCACGTTCGATGCCGAGCACGTAATCGCTTCCAATGTCGGTTGGCGTGAGCGTGGGCGGCAGCTCGGCGCGCGCTGTCAGGCGGCCGTCGTCGTCGAAGATGAGCCATTCGCTCATGCCCTCATCCCACTCCGTCCGATAGCGCTGCACCCACATGTTGCCGTCACGGTCCACGCGCAGCTTCGCGAATTCAGGCATCGTCTCGGGCATCGGCATATCCGCGAACATCCGCTCGATGTCGGGGCGCCCCCCCTCACTCACCCCCGCGAGTGCGCGCTCGCGCGCCTCGTCGATGTCCGCCTGGGTGATCGCACGCTGCGGCGCCGACCATCGCACCAGCCGCTGCGGCGTACCGTCCATGCCGAGCACGCGGATCTCGGCACGGTCGGAATCCGC
>DATABQ010000295.1:0-3558 GCA_036259495.1 Longimicrobiales bacterium
CTAATGACTGTCGGCGTGTCGGATCAGGCCGATGAACACCGCCGACAGCATGGCGAAGATGTAGGCCTGCAGCAGCGCGACGAAAATCTCGAGCACCATGATCGCGACCGCCATCACGAGCGGGGCGACCGGCACGAGCAACTGCACGGCCAGGATGCCGGAGCCGACGGCGAGCACGATCAGGCCCGTCAGCGCGAGCACCACGGCGTGACCCGCCGTCATGTTGGCGTACAGGCGGATCGCCAGCGCGAACGGCTTCGTCAGCTTCCCGAGGAACTCGACGGGCGTCATGATCACGTACATCGGGATCTTCATCGCCCAGTGCATCCCGTGCGGCGCGTAGAAGATCGTCTGCAGGTAGCCCTTCGCGCCCAGATCCCGCATGCCCGCCAGCTCGACCGTGATGAACGTGATGATCGCCAGCATCGCCGTCACCGACAGATTGCCCGTCGGCGATGCACCCCACGGCACCAGCCCCAGCAGGTTGCAGAACAGGATGAAGAAGAACACGCTCACGATGTATGGCACGTACCGCTCGCCGCCATGACCAATGTTCTTCAGCGCGATCTCGTCGCGGATGTACAGGATCATCGCCTCCACCACGTTTGCCGCGCCCTTCGGCCCGCGCCCCGCGCCCGCGCGATGCTCGCGCTTCGCGTCCCGCGCCGCCACGATCAGTACGATCGCGACCAGCACAGCCGCAATCATCATGAACAGCACGTGCTTCGTGATGGAAAAGTCCACGGTGAGCGGCCCGATGTGCACGGGCGCGAACTGTGGCAGATGGATCACACCGAACGGGGTCTCCCACTCGTGGGAGTCCGCCAGATGGTGCAGGATCATCGACGGTATATCGAACTCGCCGCCCTCCTCGGAGGCCGCGGCGCGGATCAACGGCAGTACACTCGGCATCATCTCGTCTGCAGACCCCGTCGCAGAAAAAGCGGCTCCATCAGGAGCAGCACGAACACGAAACCCACCAGGCTCACCAGCGCCGGCGCCAGCGGCAGCACTCCACTCCGCGACAGCCAGTACGCCACCAGCCCCACCACTCCGAACCGCAGAACCAGTCCTCCCAGCCACCCGGCCAGAAACAGCTCGCTCCGCTCACGCACCGCGACCAGCCCCGCGAATGCGATCAGCTGCAGCACCCATGCGAGCGCTGCCGCAAACCATACTGCGCCAACCGCGCCCGAAGGCACCAGTACCGGCGCCAGCCCTGCAAGCGCAGCCACCGCCACCAGCCCCACGCCGGCATATGCCAGCCACGCTTTCAATTCTCGTCCGTTCCTTCCGGCTTCGACCGGTTCCGAGGCTCGATCACAAGGTGGTGATACATGTAGTAGAACCCCGCGCTCGCACCCACCAAGGCACCGATCAGCGTCAGCCACGGCTCCGTCCCCAGCCACCCGTCCGCGCGCACGCCCGCGTACATGAACAGCCCCGTCGCCAGGGCCATTGTCAGCCCGATTCCCAGATATTTCGAGGCCGCAGCTGCTTGCCCCGGCTCCGTCCGTCGCCGCTGAACCATGCACATCTCCGCTCCGGAAGGCGGACAGCGGACGAAAGCTAATGCTTGTGAAATTTTTCGCAAGCACGGCCCGGACACCCGCCGGAATCAATCTGGCGGGCGGGGTCAGGCCTTGTGTAAGAAGGGAGATCGCGGTGTGATGGAGATGTGGGGGATCGCGGCAATTCCGAAGCCTGGAGCGGATCGGCTGGTTTGTCCGGGGCCGCGCCTACCTGGCCGGACACGCACTTGAACGGACGCGGACTTGAACGGACGCGTACTTCAACGGCCGTGTAGGTGCATGTGCACATCCGGTAGAGCACTGGCCTTGCCCGACCTGCCCCGCGAGCGGCACAAGAACGGCTCCGGAATGCTCGCCACATCTCCATCGATCCCCACCATCCCCCTTCTTACACGTCGTACCCGAGCGGTCGGTCGGTTGCCGTGCTCCGCAGCGGGTCTTTATCTTGCGAGGCCCACGCGCACGCGCGAGTTACATGGTCGAGCGTCGAGCGGACGTACGCGGGTATGCTCATGAGGAGGCGGCGCAGTGGGAATCAAGTGGGTGGCGGCAATCGTGGTGATGGCGGGTTGTGCGTCGCAGGCGGCGCCGGTGGCGGAGCCTGGGGATGGCTCGCCGCCTGAGCTCGGGTCGAGCCTGAACGTGCGGGTGGTGGAGGACACGGTGCTGCTGGAGCTTCACGTCACGAACGTGGCATCCAGTCCCATCGAGCTGGAGTTCACGACGACGCAGCGTTACGATTTCGAAATTGCGACGCGGGACGGCGAATCGGTGTGGCGGTGGTCGGCGGCGCGGTCGTTCGGGCAGGCGCTGGGTAGTGAGCGGCTGGAGCCGGGCGAATCGCGGAGCTACAGCGCATCGTGGCCGTCGGGTGGAAGTGCGGGGGAATTCATAGCGACGGGCTGGGTCGTGTCGCAGACGTATCCCGTGGAGCTGCGGACCGGCTTCCGCCTTCCTGCCGAGTAGGGCACCCGCCATCCCTGATCATCCGACACAGAAGGCATTGATGGAAGCGACCGCAGCCCCATCGGCAGACGAACAGGACATTGCGCTGCTGGAGCGACTGGCGGAAGTGCGCCGCGCGCTCGAGCAGGAAATCGGGCGAAGGGTGGTGGGGCAGCAGTCGATCGTGGAGGGATTGCTCATCGCGCTCCTGGCGGACGGGCACGCGCTGCTGGTCGGTGTCCCGGGCCTGGCGAAGACGCTGCTGATCTCGACACTGGCAGATGCCCTGGATCTGGAGTTCAACCGGATCCAGTTCACGCCCGACCTGATGCCGTCCGACATCACGGGGACGGAAGTGCTGGAGGAGGACCGGTCGACGGGACGCAGGATGTTCCGGTTCGTGAAGGGTCCGATCTTCGCGAACGTGGTGCTCGCGGATGAGATCAATCGCACACCGCCGAAGACACAGGCTGCGCTGCTGCAGGCGATGCAGGAGCGGGCCGTGACGGCGGCGGGCGAAACGATGGAACTGGACAGGCCGTTCTTCGTGCTCGCGACGCAGAACCCGATCGAGCAGGAGGGCACGTACCCGCTGCCGGAGGCGCAGCTCGACCGGTTCATGCTGGAGCTGAGGATCGGCTATCCTACGCGCGAGGAGGAGGAGCAGATCGCAATGCAGACGACCGGCTCGGCCGAGCCCGTAGTGCGGCCGGTGCTCGGCGCGGACGAGCTCGTTGCGCTGCAGAAGCTGGTCCGGCGCGTACCTGCGCCGCCGTCGCTGGTCTCGTATGCCGTACGACTGGTGCGCTCGACGCGACCGGACGATGAAGCGGCGCCCGACATCACGCGGCGGTATGTGAGCTGGGGGGCGGGCCCGCGTGCATCGCAGTACCTCGTGCTCGGGGCGAAGGCGCGCGCGCTGACGAGCGGGCGCTACCACGTCACGTATGACGACATCCGGGCCCTGTCGCATCCGGTGCTCCGGCACCGCGTGCTGACGAACTTCCACGCGCAGTCCGAGGGCATCACCTCCGATGCCGTCGTCGATCGGCTGCTCGAAGCCGTCCAGCCGCCCCGTTCA
>DATABQ010000296.1:0-4063 GCA_036259495.1 Longimicrobiales bacterium
CGCTGAAGCCCGATAGGCGCTGCCACAGCAGACCGTAGACTACGACCAGCAGGAGCGCCGGCGCACTCGGTCCCACACCGGACAACCCGAGCGTGCCGACGGCCGCGACGGCGGCCGTGCCCGTGTCCGGGTAACGCGCCGCCCCGACGGGCAGTATGCCAAGCGACAGCGCCTCGAGCAGTGCGCCGACCAGTGCGCCTTCGAGCGGCTGACCGACCAGAGCGCCGGCGAGCGCAGCGGCGACGAACGGACGGGAAAGCATCAGCTGCCCCAGCGACGTGGCATCCAGCGCTACGATGCCTCCGAGCCCGATCAGTGCCAGCCACGTCAATGAGCCGTTCCGTCCTGCAGCAGCTGATCGAGCGTGACCGGGCGCGTGGCCGGCAGATCCCGTGCGCTTACGTCAGCACCGCTCGCCGCGAGTTCGCGCAGTGCGTCCTCCTCGGCGTCCGAAAGGTATACGTAGGGGAGCGCCTGACGGCGGCCGGGCGAATGATGCAGGCCGCCGACATTGATCTCCTCACCTGCCAGAAGTCCTCCGCGCGCAAGCGCCGCCATGGTGGCGGCATCGCGCGTCAGCATGATGACGCGCTCGCGGCTGATGCGCCACTTCGGGATCCGCTCGCGCGCGTTCCGTACGCTCGCGAACTCCGCCATGATCTCCGGCGGCAGTCCCAGCGAGTAGAGCTCCTGCTCCCATGAGGACCCGGCCAGGTCATCGTCCACCACGACGATGCGGTCCGGGTGGAGCTGACCGCCCCATCCGACCACCACCTGGCCGTGGATCAGACGCTCATCGATTCGATGCAGCACGATCGGCATGATCTTCCAGATGTGCGGGGGCGCACCCCATGGCGGCCCTTCCCTTCGTGAGCAGGCGCGGTACCAGGTCCTCGAGCGGCATCGCCCTGTTCATCGCAAAATCGATCAGCACCGGCAGGTTCACGCCGGAGATGACGACAATTTGCGACGTGTTGTGCGTCAGGCGCCGCGCCACGAAACCGCAGCTCCCGCTCGGCAGGTCCGTGAATATGATTCCGGGACCGGCACCGATCGCATCCTGCACCGCGGCCGTGAGCGCGTCGGGCGACATGCCGCGATTGGTTACGGGAACGATGGCGGTCTGCTCGCAGCCGGTGATATGGCGAACGGCGTCGACCATGCCCTCCGGCATCCCGCCGTGGCCGAGCAGGACCGCGCGCAGCATGACTGGCTCATTCATAATCTTCCTCGAGATACGCCCGCACCGGCTGCATGGAGTCCATGAGCCGCTGGTTGAACATCCGCGCCGAATGCACGCCGGAGTACTTCAGCAGATGATTCATCGCCACCACTTCGGAGATCACGGTGATGTTCTTCCCGGCATTGAGCGGAATCGTGATGCGCGGCAGTCGCACACCCAGGATCTCCACCTCCTCCGTCTCCAGTCCCGTACGGTCGTACTGCGCCTTGTCGTCCCAGTCCACCAGTCGGACGACAACCTCCACACGCTTCTGCTGGCGGATTGAACGGATGCCGAACAGCATCTTAATGTCGACGATGCCTACCCCGCGGATCTCCATGTGGTGCTGCTGGTGCTCGTGACCGCGACCGATGAGCACATCGTTGCCGCGCTTCGTGATCATCACGAGATCGTCCGCAACCAGTCGATGCCCGCGCTCGACCAGGTCCAGGACGCACTCGCTCTTGCCGATGCCGCTGCGGCCGATGAACATGACGCCCACACCATACACATCGGCCAGCGAGCCGTGCTCGGTGGTATGCGGTGCGAAGCGCTCCTCCAGATACGGCTGGAGGCGGCGATAGAAGTCTCCCGTCTTGAGCGAGGACCGCAGTACCGGAATATCATGCCGGACAGCCAGCTCGAGCAGGGCCGGGGGCGGAGCCAGGCTCTTCGTGACGAACAGCGCGGGCATCTCCAGGTTGAGGAACGAGTCGAGCGTATCGCGCAGCCTGGCCTCATCGAGGGAATCGAGCCAGCGAATCTCGGTCTCGCCGAGCACCTGGAGACGGCCGCGCAGAAACCGGTCACGGAACCCCGCCAGCACGAGGCCGGGGCTCGACAGCGTCGATGACTCGATCTCCCGACCGAGCGTGCAGTTCGGAGTGAGCAGCTCCAGCTCGAGCGCCCGCTCTTTCGTGCGGAAGAGCTCCTCGACCGACAGCTTCGTCACTGCTCTTCTTCTTCCTGTACCGGAATAGCGGGAGCGGGGCGGCTGCGTCTGGCCAGACGGCGCTCACCACGCCGCTTCAGCTGCCGCTCCACACGGTGGAGTGCGCTGTCGATGGCGCCACGGAGTGTCGGACCCTCGCCATGGGCAATGAGCGGAGGGCCCCCGGCGGTCAGCAGCCGCGCCTCCGCCCGGTGCATCCGTGTGGAGCCGTCCACGACCAGCGCGCCCGCCGTGATGCGGCTGTCGAGCCGTTCGAGACGGGAGAAGCGCTGCTCCGCCTGATTGCGCAGAGACTCCGGCATCTTGCCATGACGAGCGTTGATCCTGATCTCCATGACATCCTCCTGTTACGGAAAAGCGGGAGCACTCATGTGTCCGCAACCACGCGGCGCAGATGAGTCTCCGTCCTGTCTGCACTCCTGTCCCACGTATACAGCTCCGCGAATGCCCGCGCCTGCATGCCGAGCCGGTCACGCAGCGAGGTATCGCCGAGGACCCGGCTGATCCGGTCTGCGAGCGCATCGATGTCGCCGTGCGGCGCGAGGAATCCCGTGCTCCCATCCCGCACCGAATCACGGAGCCCGGGCGAGTCGCTCGCCACCGTGGCCGTGCCGCATGCGGCCGCCTCCATGTTGCTTATACCCCAGCCCTCCTTCGGCGATGTCAAGGCGTGCACCCACGTGCGCCGGAACAGCTCCCTCTTCTCATCCTCGCTCACGAAACCCGCGAACCGGACGCTGGAGGTGAGGTCGAGGTCCGCAGTCAGTCGCTCCAGCGCAGGCTGCGCATCGCCGCGCCCGGCAATGATGAGCCGGGCCGTCACTCCGTTCTCGCGCAGACGCGCCATCGCGCGGATGATCAGATCCACGCGCTTGTAGCGCTTGAGCCGCCCCAGATACAGCACGGTCGGTTCCACGAAGCGCGGAATGGCGGGATTCGGCGAATAGAACTCGAGATCCACGCCATTCTCGATCACCTCGATGCGGCTGCGATCGAAGCCGCGCCGCACCAGGTCATCCGCAGTGCTCGCGGACACCGCCTGCACGGGCAGGTCGCGATAGAAGAGGGGCAGCGGCCGCTCCATGAGCCATGTCACGGCTGCCACGGGAAGGCTCGCTTCGTCGAATGCTGTGGTGCCGAACAGGTGGTGTACGAGGAGCACGGCAGGCGTGCCACGCCACCGCGGCGCGAGGACGGGCACCTTGTTGAGATCCTCGATCATTACGTCGAAGCTCCGCTGAGCGAGGTGCCGGCGGTGATACAGAGGCGCCATGATCGGGAATGTATGACGACCGCCCGTGCGATGCACGTCCATGCCGTCGAGCTGGACACGGGGCTCTGCACCCTCCCACGAGGACACGAGCAGCGTCACCTCGTGCCCGCGCGACGTGAGCCGGCCGAACACTTCGTGGAGGTGAATCTCGGCTCCACCGCTCCGCGGGTTCTGCCGGTCCTGCCAGTTCACCACCAGCAGTCTCAGCTTCCGCCTCCGGATCGGCTGGTATCCATCTCCACGCGCCGCATCATCGCGTCGAGCACACCGTTGATGAAGCGGGGGCTCTCGTTCGTGCCGTACTTCTCGGCGAGCTGGATCGCTTCCTGAATCACGACGCGGGGCGGGATGGCCAGGTGCAGCATCTCCGCGCCCGCCAGCCGGAGAATGCTGCGGTCGATGATCGACAGCCGCTCCAGACGCCAGTTGAGGAGCGATGCCGTGATCGCCTGGTCGATCGGCTCTAGATAGAGGTCCAGTGTGGTGATCAGCGTCTCGAGGTATTCCTGTGCTTCCGCACCGATCCTGCGGCGACTGATGAACTCGCTCAACAGATCGGGCAGGCGATCACGCTCGCCGCGTACCTCCCACGCGTACAGTACCTGCAGCGCCCAGC
>DATABQ010000297.1:0-6645 GCA_036259495.1 Longimicrobiales bacterium
CCTCAGGGAAGGGGTGAATGGGTGCCCTAAGATTCGTGATGTGGATCAGTTGAGCCTCACGACGGCTCAATCGAACGTCAAGACGTTGCATTGGAACAGGCTACACACCTAGATGCAGTGCCAGACACCATCTACCTTGATGCAGATTGTCTCGCCGCATTCCCAGCGTTCCTCGTCGATTGGTACACAATCCCCCGCGAAGGTACGGGTTAATTGAACGCCGCCGACCACAGTCCCCGCGGCAATTGCCATGAGTGTAAGGAAAACGCGAACATAGTCGATCATTTTACCATCCCTGTCAGTTTGAGCTTACGATCGAAATATGGGGACGGCCGCAACGGGCGTAATTCACTAGGCATATTCGGCGTAGTGCGAAACTGCCTACACGGCGGCATATCGCGCGCTGCGGTATTGATAGCGTGTGTGGGTTTTCTTCGGAGCCACACGATCATTGCAGGAGCTGTTCAGACCGCCGCTGTCTGAACTTCCCCCGGTTTACTGGACACCGGGTTTAAGCTGCTCTCGTCGTGAGAGCGAGCCTCCCGTCGTACTCAGGGAGGGTTCAAACCGGTGAGGCTAGAGGGCCGTTCCCTCTGATCAGGCGCACGGATGCAAAACGTGTAACCCGCAGCGCCAGGGTGGTCGCCTGGCTCCTCGCCATGTTGGGCTCTGCTGAGGCCGCTTCTGCCCAGGCCGCTCGAGGAGAGACCGCTCTGGACACGGTGGCTGCGCCAACCAACCCGGTATTCAGCACGTGGCTACCGACGACGAAGTTATACGACTGCAGTTCGGTATCCCCGCTGGCACCGCCGCCCTCATTGGAAGAGCCTCGGACGGATGTATATTGGCAGACGGTGTCATCCTCGCCGGGCAGAAAGGCCTCGCCTTCCTCTCTCTCGATGGCGAGCTTCGCTGGGAAGCTCGCGTGCCGGGCGAAGCCAACGCAGACGCAGACGTGCATGTCGCATGTGGCGCCGAGAGCGTCACGGCTCTGCGCGACGGCATGACAACGCTCCATAGCTTCGACGTGCTCGGCACCAGGGGAGCCATCGGTTTGCCAGAGATCGAATCGGCGACGCTCATTTCCCGAACGAACGCCGGTGTCCTGGTGAGCGGAGTCGATGCGAACGGGATTACCACAATTTTCGAGGCCGCGGTGGACAGTGGAAGCATGCGCACCGTGCTCGAGTTGCCGCCGGCCCGGATCAGAGGCAATGTGATCACTGCGGGTGGGGCTGGTTACTTTCTGGTTGCCGACACACGCCAGCCGGAAGTCCGAGCATACGATCTCAGCGGCAAACTCCTGAGCCGAGTGACCTGGGCGGGCGGTACTCAACTGAGCGGTCCTGATCGGATCAAGCTCGACCAGCACGGGAATGTATGGGTCCGCATGCTCGAGGACCCCCATCGGTGGTCAGTGCTGACGGATACCAGAATCTGGATGAGTCTGAGTCTGATGCCGGGCTTTCGGTCTCTGGAGTCCACGCGTCTCGGTGAGCTGGGTGTGATCGATGACGCGACCGGGACGCGGGTCCTTTTCCTTCGTCTATTGCTGCCGTCGCGCGCCGGCGTCCTTCCTTTCTGACTGGAGCCAGTCGATGAGAATGACACAGCCCGGTCTCGCTGCTGCGGCGGTGACGATCGCAGTCGCTATTGCTGCCGGCTGCGCGGAAGCCGGCCCTCGCGACGATCCTGAAGCGGACTGGTCCGCGGTTCCCGCTCTCGCCGCGGATAGTATCGCCAGCTTCGGAGGCTCCTCAGCCGAGGGTTCGCATGCGCTGGCGAGGGTCACCGGCGTGGTGATGTCCGGCGGCGAACCCGCGATGCTTGCCGTCGCAAACGCATCCAGCGCTGAAGTCCGGATCTTCGATGTTTCCGGCGCACATGTACGGTCGGTCGGTGGCGAGGGTGAGGGACCGGGCGAGTTCCGCTGGATCGACGGCCTGTGGCGGATCCGCGATGGAATCGTCGTTTGGGACAACAGTCTGGATCGCCTTACAATCCTGCGGCATGATGGATCGATCGACGTAGCGCGTATCGAGGTGCCGCTGCCGCCCGGCAGAGAGTTCAGCCTGGTAGGGGCGTTCGACGACGGAAGCCCCGTCATCCGGACGCGGCGATCGGAAATGCACATGCGTGGCGCACGTCCGGGCTCCTACACCGACACTCTCACCTATGCACGGCTGGACGCGGCAACGCTGCGGATGGATACGCTGGTCCGTGTGGTTACGGCTCCGAGTCGGTTCCATGACAGTGGATCATCGTGGGGATTCGAGGAGCGGATATTCGGATCCGAGGTTCATGCGACGGTCGGCGACGAGGCTCTCTTCGTCGGGTCTGGCGATGATCACACGATCGAGGCGTTCACGATGGACGGGCGCGACGACCCGCCGCGCATCGTGACGCTGCCGCCATCCAGTCGCCCCCTGACGACAGCACTGGTCCCAGCCGAGCGCGAGCGGCGCCTGGCCGCCATCGAGGAGCGCTCCGCAGGCTTGATGGTGAGGTCTCGCGACGGCTCCAATACCACCGGTGAGGTCGTCCATAGCGTGAGCGACGTGGTGGCATCGCTTCCGGCGAGCACTCTGACGCCGGTGTTCGATCGGCTCCTGGCCGAAGGCGATTCCGTGCTGTGGCTTCGCGAGCGTCCGTTGCAGGACGTAGCGCAGGCCGTGTGGCTGCGACTGAATCTGCGGACCGGGGAGGCAGCGCGGCTGATGCTGCCGCCGACGG
This sequence comes from Longimicrobiales bacterium, assembly GCA_036259495.1. Taxonomy (GTDB): domain Bacteria; phylum Gemmatimonadota; class Gemmatimonadetes; order Longimicrobiales; family RSA9; genus SH-MAG3. Next base: position 2,734 of record DATABQ010000297.1, read on the forward strand.
AAGACATCGTCGCTGCGCGGTCGCCGTACTTCATCATACGGATGAGCGACGATCTGGATGCGCCGGTGCTTATAATCAATCGGCTGCGCGATGACGGCTAGGTTTGGGCATGCTCATCGAAAAGCTGCCGGAATCCTTTCGGGTCTTCCTGGCCGAATGATGGCCGGGTCTGGTGTTGCAGGCGCCTTCGCTGCTGTGGCAGTCATGATCGCCGCGCCCGTTCACGCCCAGCGGGTGCTTACGACTGCGGCAAATCCTGTCAGCGCGTCTGTTCAGGTACACGCACTGGCAGTTCGCCCCCTACAGCCGGTGCTCCACGAAGTTTCAGTTGACCGTCTTCCTGTCTCATATCGAGCCATCCCGAATTACACGGTCTCGCGGCCAGTCTTCCGACCGTCGTGGAGGCAGGATTCACGGGAGAGCTTCAGCATGCAATGGCCATTGATTGGAGCACTGATCGGTGCAGTCGGCGGCGTGTGGTACGCCGAGCGTCAAGACGCAGCTGACGTTCATTTCCCACCACACATCTACACGATACCAGTCGGCGCCCTGGCTGGTTTCCTGGTCGGAATACTGGCAGAGGACATCAGATCGCGTGCAGTCGAATAGCGCAGCTGGCCATCGTCGCTCTACGCCGCCGGACTGCACTACACATGTTTGTTTCTCTGGCATGAAACGAGCAACGGGCCGGCGCCGTTACTACATTGTCCCCAACGACTTACGAAGGACCAGGCTTTGCCGAAATTCTCCCTCGCCGTGATGGTGGTCGACGACAGCCGGGATCACCGTGCGATCGCAGCATCGCTTCTGACCAATGCAGGTTTCTCCGTCGTCGAGGCGGACAGCGCCGGGGTCGCGGACAGTGTCCTCACCGAATTGCGCCCCGACCTCGTCCTCCTCGACCTGTCCATGCCGGAGAGGGACGGTCTCGAATGGCTGACGGAGAAGCGAGGTCAGTCGGCAATGGCGGGCCTTCGCGTCGTGGCGTACACGAGTTTTGCGGACATGTACCGGTCGGAACTGCGACAGCTGCAGGTCAGCGACGTCATCGACAAGTCAGCGCCACCCTCGACATTCGTCGCGCAGGTGCGGGCCGTGCTCGATGGGTAACGTTCCCTGGACATGAGCCGGGCTCGCACGAGGTGAGGCCCGGCACGGACGAATTCCGTGTTGGCCTTTACTCGTTCCGCGGCTGATCCCTTATGGCCGCTTCAGCCAGGCCAGCACCGGAGCGACCCATTCGGAGCGTGGCCTGAAAAACGCGCCATGCCCTGCGCCGGTGTCGATCACGATCTCCCGGCGCTCGCCAGGCGCGCGGGCGCGCGAGAACAGCGGCTGACACGATGTTCCAAGCTCATCCGTCGCTTCGTATATGGACAGGATCCGCCCGCCGACGTCCACATCCTCCCGGCCGTTCAGCCACTCGCCGCATGCACCGAGAAACACGAAGCCAATCCGCGGGTCGGCGAGCAGAGCGGCAGAGATGATCGCGATCGCTCCGCCTTTCGAAAACCCGACAACGGTGATGTGCTCGGGCGGCACGCCCAGCGCCATCAGACGCTGAACCTGATCTGCCACGCGCGCGCCGAACAGACGGAAGTCCGTGCCTGCGGGGCGTCGCTCGGCAATGACTTCGGCTCCGGATGCCGCGAGCGTATCGAGGATCTGCTGGTACTCGTAGACGCCAAACCGTTCATCGATCGGTTGCGTCGGCTCTTCCTCGAGGATTCGCGCGTGCAGGTAGATCACGTAGCGCGCTCCGGGACGCGCCTGCTCGGGCACGTCGGTCAGGATCGCTCCGCCCTGACCGGCAGCAGCCTGCGCCAGAACTCCGCTGAGTACCACTGCCGTGATGAACCGGCCGGCGAGCATTGCGGTCATTGAAGATCTCCAGCCTGCAATCGTTCACGTGTGCTCACGCTCCGGAGGTCCAGCAGCGCCGGGTCACCGACAGTATACGGCGTGCACCACGCGCTCAGCACCTCCGCCTCGTACAGCGGCAGTCGCTCGAAGCAGCCGCGCCACTGCATCGGCGTCCCCTCTCGTGTGGTCAACGTGGCCGTCATCGCGCGTAAGGCTTGTCCTTTGCACTCGGTGCAATTACACTATTGCACTCAGTGCAATCATCGTCTCTCGACACGTGTGCATGGTCATGAAGGACGCAGGGAAGCGATCGGCGAAGCGCGAAGAAACGCGGCGGCGGCTGACACGGGCGGCGCAGCGGCTGTTCGCCGAGCAGGGCTTCGAGCGGACGACGGTGAACGAGATCGCTGCGGCGGCTGGCCTCTCCCGCCGGACGTTCTTTCACTATTTCGAGGCCAAGGAGGACGTCGTCCTGTCGCGTTTCGACGACATCGAGCGGGCGCTGCTGGACGCGATCCGCACGGCGCCGCCGGTGATGCCGATTCTGGAGGTGGCCGAGCGGGCGGTGCTGGCCGCACTGGACCAGCTCGATGAGGAAGAGGCGCAATCGATCGAGCGGCTCAAGCGCGACACCCCCGCCCTGCGGGTGCGGGACCGCGGCAAGTACGAGCGGCTGGAGCACGCGATCGCGGGCGCCCTCGCCGAGCGGGTCGGCGCCGATGCGGTCGATCTGCGCACACGCCTGGACGCGATGCTCCTCACCGGCGTGCTTCGCGTGGGCCACGAGGGATTTTCGGGTGCAGCTGCTTCAGGCGAGCCGTTCCAGGCGTACCTGCGGCAGGTGGTCGCCACGCTCGACGCGGGCCTGCGCCCGGCTCCGCTGCAGGAGGGCCACGATGCCACGGCCTGACGATGCGATTCGGCCTCCGGCTTCGAGGAAACACACCTCCGATGCTGATACAAAGGAAGAAGGACGCATGCCGCGCGTGTGGAAAGTCATGGCTATTCTGTTCACCTGGAACGCCGCATCGTGGCTCGTGCTCGGGGGCTTGTTCTCACCGATGCTGCCGGGCGGGTGGAGCGCGATCCCGGGCTTTGCAGTCGCGGCCCTGCTGCCTCTCTGGGCGCTGATCCGCGGCTTCCGCGGAAATGCCTACCCGTCCGCAGCCACCCGCGTTCTGCTGCTGCGGCCGTTCTGGTACGCGCAGCTCTTCCTGCCGCTGCTCGCCGCAGGCGGGCTTCTGGGACTGATCGCCGGCCTCCCCTTCGGCAGCGCCGTGGAAGCCGGTCGCTGGGGCGTAGCCGCGGTGGCGCTGGTCCTGGTCATCGCTGCGCTCTGGGGCTACGCGGGCACCCGGCGTCTGGTCGTGAAGTCGCTCGACGTGAGTTTCGACGACCTGCCGCAGGGCCTCGACGGCGTGCGCATCGCGCAGCTCTCCGACTTGCACGTGGGTCCGCACACCTCCCGGCGCCATCTTGCGCGTATCGCTGCGGCAGTGCGCGCCGCCGAACCCGACCTGATCGCCCTCACCGGCGACCAGGTGGACGACTTCGCGCGCGACGTCGAGCCGCTCGGCAGGGCATTCGGCGAACTGACTGCGCCGCTCGGCGTCATCGCGATCGCCGGCAACCACGACGTCTACGCGGGCTGGTCGGCGGTCCGGCGAGGAATGGAGAAGCTCGGCTGGACGGTGCTCGTGAACGAAGCACTTCCGCTCGAGCTGAATGGCGCGCGGTTCTGGGTCGCAGGCACCGGCGATCCGGCGGGCCACGGCGGACCCACCGGCGCGAACCCCAGCGTCGTGCCCGACATACCTCGGACCCTCGCCTCCGTCCCGGCGGGCACGTTCACACTGGCGCTGGCTCACAACCCCGCGCTCTGGCCGGAGCTCGCCGCGCGCGGCGTCGACCTCACGCTGAGCGGACACACGCACCACGGACAGCTCTCGATCCCCCGGCTCGGATGGAGCATGGCGTCGCCGTTCCTCGAGCTCGCGATGGGCGTGCACCGCCGCGGCGACTCCGTCCTCTACATCAACCCGGGCACGA
>DATABQ010000298.1:0-2353 GCA_036259495.1 Longimicrobiales bacterium
ACCCAAAAACCTTACTGCACGAGCACCTCGATCGTGCCGCTCCGCGCTGCACGTACGATGAAGTTGCCGCTCTCGTCGGTGCGCAAGACGCGCACCTCGTGACGCTCGAGGCGCTGGAGCACACCGGGATTGGGGTGCCCGTACCGGTTGCGCCGGCCCGCGGAGATCATGGCGATTCCCGGTCGCGTCGCGCGCAGCAGGGCCTCGCCCGTGGAAGTTCTGCTGCCGTGGTGCCCGACCTTGAGCACGGCGGAGCCGAGGGCTGTGCCGTGACGGGCGACGAGCCGCTCCTCGACGGAGGTCGGGGCGTCGCCGAGGAACAGGGCGGCGAACGTGCCGAACGTGAGGCGGAATACGACGCTGTTGTCGTTCGCATCGATCGTCGGATCGGGATTGGGAAGGGGTAGAGCATGCGGACGCCGACACCATCGATGTCGAACGCGATTCCTTCACGGCCGGCGAGCCAGCGCTGCCCTTCGTGGCGCGCGGCGGCGAGGAGGTCGATGAAGATGTCTTTGCCGGCGGGCAGTCCCGGATCGATGACGAGACCGACGTCGAACGCGTCGAGGACGGCCTCGGCACCGCCGATGTGGTCGGCGTCGGGGTGCGTCAGAACGAGGGCCTCTATGCGGCGCACGCCGCGGGCGAGGAGGTAGGGCACGACACGATCGCGGCCTGCGTCGCGACCGGGAGTGCGCGGCCCGGTGTCGACGAGGAGCCATCGGCCGGCGGGGGTGCGGATGGCGTATGAATCGCCCTGGCCGACGTCGATCGCATGAATTTCGAGATGGCCGTCGCCCGGCCGGAGCACGAGCGGGGACCACGCCAGCAGCGCCACCGCGGCTGCGGCTGCGATGCCGGCACGAAGGCGCCTGCGAACATGCCGGCGCGCATAACGCTCGTGCATCGCGGCCGGTGCATGGCTGCCGGGCGGGTCCGTGTCCTTCCGGCGCACGATGCCGTGAACGAGGATGGCACCGCCGGCCGCGAGGAGCGCGTACATGACGGTACTGGCGGCGAGGTAGCCGTGACCGCCGGGCACGTCGGCAGCGATCTCGGCGATGCGGTCGAGCAGTCGCAGAGAGGCGTCGGCGGCGGATGCGTGGAGGCCGGCACTGGCGCCGGTGACGGCTGCGATCAGAAGCGCGCCCAGCAGCAGCGCCACCGCGCACGCGAGTACCGGCACGGCGATGATGGATGCGGGGATGCCGATCCATGCGGCGGTGCCGAAGTGCAGGGCTGCGATCGGTGTCGTGAGCGCACTGGCCGCGATGCCCGCTGCGAGTCCATCGCGCAGGTGCGGGTGAAGGCGCTGCGGCAGCGCACTGGCGATGGGGGCTCGCCAGCCGATCAGTCCGGCCATTCCCGCAAAGCTCAGCTGGAATCCGGGGTCGAGGATCGCGAGTGGCTCGATGAGGAGGATGACGAGTGCAGCCGCGGCGAGCGCGGTGAACGGCTCCGCCGGCCGCTGCAATTCCACGGCGGCCAGGAACAGGCTCGCCTGGAGCAGCGCGCGGAGAGCCGCGCTCGGGGCACCGAGGAAGAGCACGTATGCTGCGGTGATGAGCAGCGCGATGCGCCGGCCGTTGCGACGGGGGAGACCGACGAGCCGTGCGAGCAGGATCACGCCACCCGCAATAAGCCCCACGTGCATGCCGGAGATCGCGAGCAGGTGTACGAGTCCGGCGGATACCCAGCGCGATCGCGTCTCCGGCGTCAGCCCCGCCTTCTGCGCGAGGAGCAGCGCCTCGGCGAGACCCCAGGTCTCAGGAAGCAGCGCGCGCAGGCGCTGCTGCTGCGAGGTGCGCAGCCGCGTCAGCGCATCGGCCGATTCATCGCCGATGGACAGGCGGTCGACCAGCACGCCGCCGGCGAATTCCGGTTTCCTCGGCCATCCATTCCGGGGCGCATACGCCATCCAGCGGCCGTTCACGATGATCGACGCGTTCCGCTCCAGTGCGGAATCGAGCACCGCCTGGTGACGCGCGGAGGCCCGCATCCGCACGGTCACGTCCGCGCAGGCGATACCGCCGCCCGTGAGCAGTCGCGCATGGACGGGCAGCGTTTCGCCTTCGGTCGGGACCACGATCGGAACGCCTGCCAGGCGCACCGACGTTCCGTCGGGCATCTGTTCGCGGCAATCCCGGGCCGCGCCACCGGCGCGCACACTACCCGCGGCCAGACCCGCGATGACGAAGAGCACGGCTGCCGCACCGCGACCTCGCACGCAGAGCACCACGACGGCTCCGGCGCAAAGCGGCAGGAGCAGAGACAACGGCATCGGCTGCCTCAGTCCCGCGAGCAGCCCGACCGCGCACGCGAGCGTGACCGACAGGAGCAGCGTCATGCCCCG
>DATABQ010000299.1:0-2752 GCA_036259495.1 Longimicrobiales bacterium
TCAGGACCGAAGGCGTTTCCGCCGGTGCGCGTTCGCAGCTGCATTCCATCCGCGATGAGCACGTCGCCACGATCGAGGCGCTCCAGGAGGCGCAGGTCGATCTCCTCGCGGGCGATCCCGCCACGGCGGAGCGCGTCATCCGGGCGCTGGAGCCGACGCTTCGCGGGCTGCGCGCGCGCATTCGCGGCGTGACGCTCGCGGAGCTGGAGGCGCTCTCCGATCAGACGAACGCGTTCGACGAGCGCGTGGACACGCAGGAAACCAACCTCGCGATCATTCTCGTGATCAGCCTCCTGATCAGCCTGTTGTTCGCGAAGCTCACGCTGCGCGCGATCGAGAGGCCGCTCGGCGGCCTCGTCATGGCTGCGAACCAGTTCGGCGGCGGCGACCTCAACGTCTCCGTTAACGGCCGCATGCCCGACGAGTTCCGCGTGCTCGCGGGCGCGTTCACCGGCATGGCCGATCGCATCCGCGGCGTCGTCGGTGAGACGGTCGCGACCGCGAACCGCATCGGGCAGTCCGCGTCGGACCTGTCGAGCATCTCCGAGGAGGTCGCCGCATCGAGCGGCGAGGTGTCGACGGCGATGATCGGGATCACGAACGGCGCAGAAGAGCAGGCGTTCGGCCTCGGCACCGTCGATCAGGCGCTCGAGAAGATGCGCGAGGGGGCGACGCAGATCGAGGACAGCTCGCGTCGCGTGGTGGAGCTGTCATCACAGATCGGCGACCTCGCGACGACGAAGCGCGAGGACATCGGCAGCGCGCTCTCGATGCTGCTCGAGCTGCGGGAGGTTGTACGTGTGTCCGCGAAGGAGGTTCGTTCACTCGAGCGCGCGTCGGAGAAGATCTCGACGTTCGTCGGCACCATTCAGGGCGTTGCCCGCCAGACGAACCTGCTCGCGTTGAACGCAGCCATCGAGGCCGCCCGCGCCGGCGAGCACGGCCGCGGCTTCGCCGTGGTTGCCGACGAGGTGAGAAAGCTTGCGGACGGCAGCGCCCGCGCGGCCCAGGAAGTCGATACGACCGTCACCCAGATTCGTGAGCAGATCGACTCGTTCATCTCCACGATGGAGACAGGCTTCTCACGTGTAGCGGGCGTCGAGGAGACGTCGAGAGGTGCGGAAGCCGCGTTCGAGGAGATCCTTGCGGCCGTCGAGCAGGTTGCAGAGGCGGCGCATCGCGTCGTCGAGTCTGCCGAAACGAACCGCACCGCGTTCGAGACCGTCGAGGACGCCGTACGCAACGTCGGCGCGGCCGCGGAATCGCACGCAGCCAGCGCAGAGGAGGTCAGCGCCGCCGCCGAGGAACAGTCGGCAGCGACAGAGGAGATGAGCGCCGCGAGCGTCGAGCTCCTCATGTCCGCAGACCGCCTGAAGGAACTCGTCTCCGGCTTCAAGGTCTAGCGCGCATGGGCATACTCGCCTGGATCGCGTTCGGCCTGATCGCGGGTGCGATCGCCAAGTTCATCATGCCCGGCAAGGACCCCGGCGGCTGCCTCGGCACCGCTGTCATCGGCATACTCGGCGCGGTGATTGGCGGGTTCATCGGCAATGAGCTGCTCGGCATCGGCAGTGTGACCGGCTTCAACATCCGCTCACTCGGCATCGCCATTCTCGGGGCGATCGTCCTGCTCCTGCTGTACCGCCTCTTCATCGAGAAGCGCCCGCGCCGACCCTGAATGTCCTGGGCCGGGTCCACGAGAACGGCCAGCCACGCTGTGGACCATTCCACGCAGTACAACAGAAAGGGAGATCAGGGAGATGGGTGGTGATGTTGGCGATACTCCATCGCCACGATCACCATTCTCCCCAATATCCCCCTTCTTACACTGTTTTTGACGGCAAACTCCAAAGCTGTCGACCCCACGTACGCATACGCGTGCACATGCACGTACACGTCCGTTAGCGCCTTTCTCAGGAGATGATGGTGATGGAATCAGGAGATGATGGTGATGGAATCAGGAGATGATCGAAAAGGATACTGATGAAGGAGATACTCCATCGCCACGATCTCCCATCTCCCCAGCATCCCCCTTCTTACACTGTTCTTGTCACGGCGCCGCGCGCGCTTCGAGTACCGCCAGGACCTGTGCGAGACTCACATTCGCCGCGCGACATGCGACGAGCACGTGATACAGCAGGTCCGCGGCTTCTTCTGCGACGCGGTCGCTTTCGCCCCTTTCACACGCGAGCGCGAGCTCCACGGCCTCCTCACCGAGCTTCTTCAGCCTCAGGTTGTCATCGGCGAGCAGCGTCTGCGTGTAGCTCGAGTCAGTCGGCGTCGCGATTCGCGAGAGGATGACGGAATCCAGCGCCGGCAGGGTCGGCATCGTATCGAAGCAGTTGGATGCGCCGGTGTGACACGCGGGCCCGTGCGGCAGCACCCGCGCGATCACGGTGTCACCGTCGCAGTCGGCGTGCAGCGAGACGAGGTGCTGCAGGTTGCCGCTCGTGTCGCCCTTCCGCCACAGCTCGCCGCGGGAGCGGGAGAAGTAGCACATTACGCGATCGGCGAGTGTGCGCACGAGCGCATCGCGATTCGCATACGCGAGCATCAGCACCTCGCCCGTGAGTGCGTGCTGCGCAATGACCGGAAGCAGCCCGTCGCCTTTCGAGAAATCGAGTTGATCGAGCTGCTCCGCGCTCTGGATGCGGGGGCGTGTTTCGCGATCGGGAGTGCCGGCGCTCACAGTTCACCTCGCAGTATTCTCCGCACCTCAGTGGCGAGCGCGGCGTTCGTCGCGACTCCGCTC
>DATABQ010000300.1:0-1525 GCA_036259495.1 Longimicrobiales bacterium
CGACCTGGAACGTGGAAACCAGGTCCGAGCGATGCGGGCACACGGATTGCCCCTTCGGCGTCCCAAAAGGGGGAGGAATGCGAACAGGGGCAACACTACTGATCATACTGCTCGGCGTGGCGGGGTGCCGCGTGAGCGACAGTGATAGCGAAGAACAGGCGAGCGAGGACCAGGCACAGCAGGATGCGCGTGTCGCCACGGCATTCGCCAGCGGGTCCGCCCGGATGAGCGCGGAGGAACTCGAGGCTGCCCGCATGAACATGGGCTGGCGCGAGTTCGTTGAGCGCGATACGATCGCCGCCGGGGATTCCGGCGCGCCCGGAGTGAACGAGTCGTGGGATGACATCACGATGGAGTCGGTGAACAGCGGACCCATCGCACTCCCGGTCCACGGCGATGTCGCCGGTCCGAGCGTTCTGCGCGTGCAGATCGTTCTCGATCGGGCGCTGTTCTCGCCGGGTGTCATCGATGGGCGCTGGGGCAGCAATACGGAGAAGGCAGTCTACTGGCTGCAGCGAAGGGAAGGACTGCGTGCTTCCGGCCATGTGGATCAGCCGACGTGGCAGCGGCTCCAGCAGCTCGCGGGACAGCCGGCGCAGCTCGTGCGCACGCGTCAGCTCACGGCGGAGGACGTCGCGGGTCCGTTCGTCACTCTGCCGGAGGAGTACTATGAGCGGCGGGACATGGAGTGTCAGTGCTACGAGTCGCTCGCCGAAAAGCTCGCGGAGCTCAGCCATACGACGGAGGAGCTCCTGGAGAAGCTGAACCCCGGCGTCGACCTGAACTCCATGCAGGCGGGAATGCAGCTGAACGTGCCGGCCGTTGAGCGTCAGGAACGCGCCACGCTCGCCGCGACAACGCCGGCGCGGGACAACGATCAGACGCGCGGCCCATCTGCGGCTGCCGGCCAGGATGGCTCAGCTCAGGGCGGCTCACCGGCCGCGGGCCAGCCCGGCTCATCGGCCTCCGGCGCGCGGGCGTCACGCGACACGTCAGCGGACGGTGCGGCGGCAGGGCAGGGGGTCAACGGGACTGTCGCGAAGATCGTGATCAGCGATGGCGGCCGCTATCTGCACGCACTCGACGGGGCGGGCCGCATCCTCTACCACTTCCCGGCGACACTGGGCTCGGACTACTCGCCTTCGCCGAGTGGAGACTATCGCATCACGAACATCGCACACGATCCGAGCTGGCATTACCAGCCGGACCTGCTGGAGGGTGTGGATGATGAAAAACCGGACGCGGTGCTGCCGGCGGGGCCGAACAACGCCGTAGGCGTCGTGTGGATGCAGCTTTCACGTCCGCACTACGGCATTCACGGCACGAGCGCCCCGGAAACGATCGGCTATGCGACGTCGAACGGGTGTGTGCGGCTCACGAACTGGGATGCCGAGTTCCTGGCGAGCCACACGGATCCGGGCACGCCCGTCGAGTTCCGGGACGTCGCACGGTAACGCGCTGCAGCGGGAACACGGCCGCTCGTCCCCCCGCCGCCGCTGACGGCAGCTGCGCACTGAGCGCAGCT
>DATABQ010000301.1:0-6419 GCA_036259495.1 Longimicrobiales bacterium
CCTCACGGCGCGTGTGGAGCAAATGGAGCTCGCTGACCGCGATCTCGATCGGCTGGCCGCCACGTTCAACATGATGCTGGACAGCGCAGAGAGCTATCGCGCGCGGCTGCGCGATGTAGCCGCGCGGGCACTGAGCGCGCAGGAGGACGAGCGGAGGCGGATTGCGCAGGAGCTGCACGACGGGATCGCGCAGACACTCACGGCATTGCGCGTGCGCTTGCGCGTGGTTCGATCGCTGGATGGTGCGGCGAGGACCGAGGCGCTGGAGGCAATCAGCGGAGACATAGGCGCGGCGACGGAGGAGATCCGCCGGATCGCGCGCGGACTGCGGCCGCCGGCCCTCGACATTCTCGGGCTCTCGCCGGCGATCGAGTCGCACGCGCGGAGCGTAGCCGGGACTAGCGGGCTGCACATCGAAACGAACGTCGCAGAGGTCGAGGACATGCTTTCTGCGGATACGGAGCTCGCATTGTATCGGATCGTGCAGGAGGCGCTGTCGAACGTCGCCCGGCATTCGGGTGCGACATCGGCGCGCGTGGATCTGGAGGTCACGCGCGAGGCGGTGCAGGTTGTCGTGAGCGACAACGGCCGCGGGTTTGCCGTGGAGCAGGAGATGTCGAGCGGCGGCCTCGGCCTGTTCGGGATGCAGGAACGCGGAGCCTACCTCGGCGGCACGGTCGACATCGAGAGCACACCCGGCGCGGGCACGCGCGTCAGGGTGAGCATTCCCAGGCTGGAGACGGCGCGGTATGCCTGAACGGATTCGCATTCTGCTGACGGACGATCACCTGGTCCTGCGGGCAGGGCTGAAGGCGCTGCTGGAGACGGAGCCGGATTTCCGTGTCGTGGGCGAGGCATCGACGGGAGAGGAAGCTCTGGAGAAGGCGCAGCAGCTGCGGCCGGACGTCGTCGTGATGGATCTCTCCATGCCAGGCATGGGCGGACTCGAGGCGACGAAGCGCCTCGCCGGTGAGACGCAGTGCAAGGTGCTCGTTCTGACGATGCACAGCGAAGAGGAGTATCTGCTCCCCGTGCTCGAAGCGGGCGGCAGCGGGTACGTGAAGAAGACGAGCGCCGACGAGGATCTGATCGAAGCGATCCGGACGGTGGCGCGCGATGAGGTGTTCCTCTACCCGAACGCGGCGAGGCTGCTGCTGCAGGGGTTCCGGGTCAAGGGCGAAAGCGATCAGCCGGACCCGCTCGCGAAGCTGACGGACCGCGAGCGGGACGTGCTCGCGATGACGGCGGAAGGGTTCAGCTCGAGCGAGATCGGAGCGAAGCTCTTCATCTCGCCGAAGACGGTGGACACCTACCGCTCGCGCATCATGGAAAAGCTCTCGCTGCACCACCGCTCCGAGCTGGTGCGATTCGCGCTGAACACCGGGCTGCTCAAGCCGGGTCGCTGATGTCGGAGGGCCATGGCCTCAGCAACGGCGCGGATTCCGGCGACGCCGGTTGCATCGCGCGGCCGGGTCCCGCATTCTCCGCGGAGTGCGGTGTCGGAGTTCTCGGCGCCGCAGACCGGGTCGGCGGCCGCACCTGCCGGCTGCGCATGAGCGGAGGCGTCATGAGAGCGTGGTGGCTGGCAGTGGTGCTCGTAACGGCTGCGTGTGCCGACGAGATACCCGAGGAAGTGACCGAGCAGATGGAAGCGGCGCGCGCCGCGAACGAGGCGGTGCCGGACTCGCTCGAAGGGCCTGACCCCAACGACCTGCTCGTGAGGGCGCCGGCCGGCGGCCATGCCGACTGGATCCGCGACATCCGCGTCGGTCTCGACACCGTCCCCGCGCAGTCGGCAGTGGACCGCGGCGCGGCGCTGCACGTGGTCCAGGAGCTCTATTCACGCCGGTTCGAGCCGCTCCGCATATTCTACGGGAACGGCGGTGCGGCGAACGCCGGACCGCAGCTCGCACAGGCCGTGGAGCACGCGGGTACCCGCATGCAGGAACTGATGCGGCTGCTCGCGGGCAATGAAGCCGATACCGCTGCGATCGAGGAGGCGGTGCGCGTCACGAAGGAAGCGCTCGACGCCATCGAGAGCGCCGCGCAGGCGGCCGGGCTGCCACCGTCAGCACCGCGCCCGGCCGGCTCAACGATCGATACGACAGGTGCGCGCGACACGGCAGGTGGGCGGCCCGATTAGCTCCGCGCAGATAACCCGCGCACATAGCCCCGCCAGACAGCCCGCGCACCCCGGCCTCACGGCGGTGAAAGCAACCCGGCCAGCACCGCCTGATCCTGCTGCCAGGAAACGATCACATTCTCACCCGCCGCCACTGCCGGCGAACGGCCACGACCCACGACGACGGGATCGGCCATCCCCTGCGGCGTCCACATCGCGACGCGGATCAGACTCTCTTCTCCGCGGCGGTCATCCCACGCGACCCAGACGGAACCATCGCGCGCGGGCGTGAGCTTCACCTGGGACACCGGAACCCAGCCGCCCGCCTGGATCGCGGTCGGCTCGCCAAACGTTCCCCCGCCGGGCGCCACTGCATGCCAGAGTCCCTGCCGTTCTTCCGCGCCCGTATACCACGCGATGTGCAGCCGACCCTGCGTGTCATACGCGAGCGAGCCGCCCGCATGCGGACAGCCGTCGATCACCCACGCATCCGCGTGCACACGAACCGGCTGGCCGAACGTCTTCCCGCCATCCGTGCTCCGCACGACGAGCATGTCGCGGATGTTCGCTTCTGCGGAACGGAATGCGACGGCGACGGCGGTATCTCCACTGACGGCGAGCGACGTGCGGCAGCACGGGCAGGCATTACGATGAACCACGACACCGGTCGAGAACGTGCGCCCGCCGTCGTGAGAACTCGCGACGCGGATCTCGGATCCGGGCATCGATTCATCGCCATCATGCATCCCCGTGCCGCCGGCCTCCGCCTCGGCACGGGTACGTGCCCGGCCATCGATCCACGAGACATGGATGGTGCCATCTCCCGCGACGGCGACGTCGTGGAACGTGTGCGATGACGGCGGACCGAGCGCATCATCGTTAACGAACATGGCGGGCTCGAAGCTCCGGCCGCCATTGCTCGATCGCGCGAACCGCAGATTGCTCGCAGGGAAATGCCGCCCCTCCACGATCGTGTTGTTCTGCCACACTACGTAGACGCTGCCGTCCGGTCCCGTCGCAACCTGGGGTGGAGCCTGGTCGTGCGGTGCGGCATCGCCGGCAATGTCGTTGACGCGCACGGGTGGTGTTCGGCCACCGCTGTCGATCCTGGCGAGATAGACGTTGCTGCCGTCTTCGGCCGTCTCGATCCATGCGGCATACGCGATCCCGGTCCGATCATCGACTGCAACCGTCGGGTTTGCAGCGGACGCCTCCGCGAGCGTGACTTCAACGACGTGCGCGTCCGGCCCGGTGCAGCCGGCGAGCAGAGCCGGCAGCAGCAGCATGCAGATGCGCGCACCCCTGCTGCACTTCATGCCCGCCATCACCGGAACCTTGCCCCGACGTAGAGCGCACGCGGCATTCCCGGCGCAAGCTCGCGTCCCCGCGCCGTCGTGTATCGTGCGAGCTCCGCGTAGCGTTCATTCAGCGCGTTCGTCAGGCGGCCGAACAGGGCGACACGGGAGGTGACAGGAAGCTGAGCACGCAGCGCCACGGTCGTGTGGCCTTCGTAGCGGCTGGTATTGGCCGCATCCATCCAGTACGGTCCGACATGCTGCACATCGAGCGATGCGTTCGCACGTTCCCACCGATCCGGCGACCACGTGAGGGACGCGCTGGCCGTCCGCGCAGGCGCCGCTTCCATCCTGTTCCCGCTGTAGTCGGTGTCCGGACGCGGAGACCATTGTTCGTACGTATGGAAGGCGCGCGAGAACGCGAGGTCGAGCCGGGAATCCGCCGGCAGTGCTGCAGCGATGCCGACTTCGACGCCGCGATGCAGCGTTTCACCGGCGTTCACCGTCTCAGTCGATCCGTCGGAGCGCGTGAACGTCAGCAGGTCGTTGTTCTTGCGCATGTGGTACAGTGCCACGTCGTAGCTCACTCGCGAGCCTATGAAGCCGCCGGCGCCGATCTCCAGATTGTTGGCCCGCACCGGCCGCAGGTCGACCGTTCCGGCTGCGCGGCCCTGACGGAACAGCTGCGATTCCGACGGAGCGCGGAACCCGTGCCCGAAGCTGCCGAAGATTCTGAACGCTTCGGCAGGTGCCCATACGATTCCCAGCTTCGGACTCACGTGCTCGTAGTGAACGTTCGTGCTGCCGGCCGGCGGTGCGAGCCCGTCTGGAGCGCGCCCAGGGGATTGTCGTAACCATATCCCAGGACGTCATACCGAACTCCGGCGACGATGCGGACATCGTCGAGTGGGGCAGCCTCGAGCTGGAGATACGGCGAGACGCTGCGGAACGTCACATCGTAATCATAAACGATGTCGCCGCGCGTGTAGTCCGTGAAAACACCGCCCTCGCGACTGGCTGCGATCTGCCATTCGCGGTGCGATCCGGGACTGTAGTCGAGATCGAGGCCGGCGATCGCGCGCAGACCGATGGGAAGGAAATCGTGGCGAGCCTTGATCAGCGCGCCGGCGGAAGCGTGGCCGGTTTCGGAGATCACCGGGTCGTACGTCAGGCTCCAGTTCGGCAGCATCTCCATGGCGTTCCAGCGCGCGAACGGTGTCACACTGATGAGCGTGCTGCCGGCGACACGCTCCCATGCGGCCGATGCACGTACCGCGTGCACTTCGCGGAACGAGACCGGCGTCAGGTTGAGACGCGGCGTGGTGCGATACTCCTCCTCCGGCAGAGCGGAAGTGCCGGCGGTATTCTGATCGATGTGCGAGTACGACAGTATTGTCCGAAGCGTTGTCGCTCCGGATCCGTGGTCCCAGCGGAGCGTTCCGCTCTGGCGGCCGTACGAGGTGCCGTCACGCCACCCATCGGTCCGTGTGATGTTCAGCTCGGCCAGCACGGCTTGCGAGCTCGCCGAGGCAAGCATTCGGCCGAACCCGTACGAGCCGCCCTCGCCCGTCACGGAGAACGGCGCTGCGTCATCGGGCGCGCGCGTCAGCACGTTTACCATCCCGCCGATCGCATCGCTGCCGTACAGTGCCGTCGCCGGCCCCTTCACCACCTCGACACGCGCTGCGTGCGGCACATCCATCTCGTAAAGCGCGTTGTGGTTGAAGAAGCCCGTGGAGCGAGTGGGGACGCCGTTCTCCAGGTACAGGTAGACAGGGTTCGTCGTCATGGGATGCCGGATCGCGGCCATGTGTCCCTCACCGCCCGTCACATTCACCCACACGCCCGGTATGCGGTTCATCACTTCGGAAGGATGCGACGGCCGCAGTCGCTCGATCGCCGCTCCGCTCACCGAATGGACCGTGGCGGGTGTTTCCGCGCGCCGCTGCGCTTCGCGGGATGTCGTGACGACCACCTGATCGAGCAGCAGCGCGCGCGGCTCCAGCCGTATATCGACGCGCGCAGTCGTGCCGGGAGTCGTCGGTACGACATGGCGCACGGGCTCCCACCCGATCTGCTCGATGACCAGCTCGACTTCACCCGCGGGCACATCGCTGAACCGGAAGACACCGGCATCGTTCGTGACCACGATGTGCGATGTTCCGGCAATGCGAAGGGATACGCCGGGTGCCGGCGCGCCCGCATCCGTCACGATACGGCCAATGATGATGGCGGCGGCATCCTGACCCGCCACCGGATGGGATATGGACAGCAGCGCACCGGCGGCAATTGCGGCGCATAGCACGCGCAGCCGCCCCGTACGCATGAGCGCAGAGGTTGGCATTCGATTTCCTCACGGTTGTGTCCGAGTTCGGCGACACCACGATGTGCCGCCGTACAGCGTCAGCTCGGAATGACCGGAGGGGCGTTTGGGTAGGGAAGGAAATGATCGGGACGCGCGGCGTGCGGCGCCTGCGCGATGACGATGGTTACAGCGGCTGCTTCGACCACCGACGCCGCAGTGCGCGTGGGGCTGTATCCTGGTATCACGTCCGCGCTCGCCGCCGCGCACGCGTCGAGGCAGCTGCAGCCGCCGTGCGGCTCCGGCTCACCATCATCTGCCGGAGAGGTGTGATCTGGCTCGCTGTGGCTGTTCTGAGGGGCCGGGTCGGCATGGCCGGCGCTGTGGTGACCTGCGACTTCAGCCTCGTCGGCGGCTGACGCGTCGTGGTGGGCGCACGAGCGCACACCGGCAGCACCGCCGGGGAGGGCGAGGTAGACAAGCGCGAGGAGCGCTGCTACGGGGCGGAACCGCAGGGAGCGGAGCATGTGGGGGAAGTAAAGGGGGATCTGGTTTTTTGGCAACGGGGTGGTCGGGAGGCGGATTCTAACTGCCGGAGAGTCTTACTGCGGGAGAAGAACTGCGGGAGAAGAACTGCGGGAGAGTCTCACTGCGGGAGAAGTACTGCGGGAGAAGTACTGCGGGAGAAGTACTGCGGGAG